>DNFG01000417.1:0-185 GCA_003487005.1 Bryobacterales bacterium | reverse complement strand
GTCGCCGCCGGCGCCCTCGGCGATGTTCGCTTCGTCCGCATCTGGAACACCATCAACTGCACCCCCCTCGGCATCGGCCACGACGCCGATTGCGCCCCGCCCCCGGGCCTCGATTGGGATCTCTACCTCGGCCCCGCCCCCCGCGTCCCCTACAATTGCAAACGCTTTCTCGCCACCTTTCGCTG
>DNFG01000140.1 GCA_003487005.1 Bryobacterales bacterium | reverse complement strand
AGCGGAAGACCTCCCAGACGTTGGGGCGCTGCCACGCGAAGTGGACGCGGGATCGGGACGTGGCCTGCATCGGCCCCAATCATAGTCCGCGCGTTTAACAATCCGGTTTGTGCCGGATGAATTTCGTAACAAACATTTCCCGGCCCAAATGTTGACGCGGTCAGCCGCCGCAGCACTTCTTGAATTTCTTCCCGCTGCCACAAGGACACGGGTCGTTGCGACCCACTTTGTCAGCACGTGCGGGTTCCGCCGGCGCATGGACGTGCCCGTGATCATGCTCGTCATCCTCGTCAGGCGGGAAGAAGAACGGGCGGTAGCCTTCCATCTCAAGCCGCCGGTCGAGGGCGAAAGCAACGGCTTCGCTCTCCTCTTCGGTCATCCCGCCGGCCTTCTCTTCGATCCGGTCAAAGAGCCGCGAGACGCTCTTCGGCGTGATGTCGGCCTTGAGCGTGAGCGCGTAGGAGACCAGCACCTCCTCGCGGAGCACCGGATGATCGAACATCGGCACGAGTTCGAGGCACAGATCCGGCAGCGGAATCAGTCCAACGCCCTGAATCGCCTGCCGCGCGATGTCGTCGTCTTCGTGGCGGAGGTTCGCCGCGAAGTACTTCCGGTAGCGCGCGTCGAAGGACCGCCACATCGCCTCCAGCGCGGCGGGACGGGTGACTTCGTGTTCGTAGAAGGCCATCAGCAGGGGCTGCAGATCCTCGTCCGAAGCCGGCGGCGCGAGCGCGATGAGCGCACCAGCGCGGACTTCGTGCGGTGCGTCCTGGTCGAGCGCAACTTTCAGCAATTCCTCCCGGATCGCCGGATCGCCGGCGCACGGACCGAGCGCCCGGAGCGATTCCGCACGCACTTCGGGGCTTTCGTCCACCCGCGCGCGTTCGAGCAACGCCGCCACGATGGCGTCGTCGATCTCCTCGTCGTCGGAGAAACTGCGGGCCGCGGCGGCGCGGTACTCGGCGGATTCGCAGGTCAGGAAGGGGAGGACCTCGAGCGGGGTCATGGCCTCAAACAGGGGCGGACCGGTGTCGGGGTAGAGGGCGAAGAGGTCGAACGGTTCGACCTGGCGGGGCGCGTCGGACTTAAGCAGTTCGAGGCAGTCTTCGAGCGCTTCGCGCTCCTGCTTCGCCGCGGGGGGGAGCGTTTCCAGCGCCGCTTCGACGTCGGGCAGCAGCGCCGGATCGCCCAGCAGTCCGATCGACAACCCGGCTTCGTAGGGGTCGCGGGCGAGCGTTTCGCGCAGAATCGTGCGCACGCGTTCGTCGTGAACCCCCATCGCGGCGAGCAGGAAGGCGACATCGGCGGCGCTCTCCTCGGGCAGCGAGGAGTAGAAATCGAGAACCGCCTCGAGGGCGAGGGGGCCGAACTCGGCGAAGGCCTCGACAAGTTCGTCGGGGATCTCTTCGACGTTCTCCTTGAGCCGGTCCATGAGAAAGGGCACGGCGTGCGGCGAAAGCAGCGCGCGATGGAGGTCGAAATAGAGTTCGCTCAGATCGGCGACCCAGTCGGGGTCTTCGTTGCGGCTCAGTTTGTCGATGGCCTCGAGGGTGGCATCGGGGCTGTCGAAGAGGACGCGGAGCAGGCGGTTATCGACGCCGATGCGCCCGAAGGCGGCTTCGCGGAGGAGGACCTCGGGCGCGGTCTGGTGAAATTGGTCGGGCAGAATCATGGGGGGGCGCTTCCCGGGCGCCGGGCGGGCGGAATGAGAGCCCGGGACGCGGACGCGTCCCGGGCCAGTGAAGGAACTACTCGGCGGGTGTTTCGGCGGGCGTTTCGGCCGCCGGTTCGGCCGCGGGTTCGGGTTCGCCGCCCTCGCGGGTCACCGTCAGTTTGACCATGGCGGTCACCTCGCGGTGGAGTTTGACCGGGACCTGGTGTTCGCCAAGGGTTTTGATCGGGGCATCGAGCACGATCTTGCGGCGGTCGATGGTGAAGCCGGCCTTGTCGAGCAGGGAGGCGATGTCGGCGTTGGTGACGCTGCCGAACAGTTGATCCTGTTCGCCGGCCTTCTGCTCGGTGGTGAGGGAGAGCTTGGCGAGGAGCGCGGCGAGTTCCTGAGCGGAGCCGATTTCCTTGGCTTCCCGGCGCAGGGCGGCCTGACGCTCCTGCTCCACGATCTTCTTGTTGGCCTCCGTTGCGGGCACGGCGAGGCGGCGCGGCAGGAGGAAGTTGCGGGCGTAGCCGTCGGCCACCTTCACCAGGTCGCCGCGGTTGCCGAGTTTATCAATGTCGTCGCGAAGAATGACTTCCATGCTGAAGCTCCTGAACTACGCGTTGGCCGCGAACGGCAGCAGCGCGATGTTGCGGGCCTGCTTGACCGCTTCGGTCAACATGCGCTGGTGCGCGGCGCAGACGCCCGTGATGCGGCGGGGCAGGATCTTGCCCTTTTCCGAGATGAAGGGCGTCAGCATGCGGACGTCCTTGTAATTGATGTCGTCGATCTTTTCCACGCAGAAACGGCACACCTTGCGGCGGCGGAAGAACTGCTTCCGGCCGGTCGCGATGGCTTTGTCGGTGCCAGTGGGCTTCTGCGAAGCGGCGATGGGG
>DNFG01000425.1 GCA_003487005.1 Bryobacterales bacterium | reverse complement strand
GGGCGGCGGTTCAGGCTGCGACGCCAGGGCCCACCAGGGTCCGCCCACCAGCATCAACGCCAGCGCGGCCGCGGCCACGGGCGCCATTGGCGCGCTCCAGCGCCATTTCACATCGTTTTCCACGCCCAAAAGGCGCGCAATTCTCGCTTTTAATCCCGTTGCCGAAGCTGCCATTGCGAACATGGGGGTCTCCTCTTCAACCTTCATTAGAGCCTTCGAATACGCCACGCGGTCGCCACAGACGTGCACCGCCCAATCGTCGCAGCACAATTCGCGCTCCTCGCGAATGCGCCGCGACACCCACCACACCGCCGGATGATAGAACAGCACCGATTCCACCACCGTCTGCGCCAGGTTCACCAGATAATCCCGCCGCCGGATGTGCGCCAGTTCGTGCGCCAGCACCGCTTCAAATTCGGAGGGGGACAGCCGCGCGAGCGCCGCCGCCGGCACCACGATCACCGGACGAAGCCAGCCGAACACCTGTGGCGTTCGCGCCACCGCAGATTCCATCAGCTCCACGACGCCCGTCATCTCCATCCGCTGCATCAGCCGGCTCAACGGGTAGTCGAGCGGGATGCCCGAGAGCGTGCGCCGCCGCGCGACATACCAGCCGCCACAAGCGCGCAGAAGAAGCGCAGCCGCGCCCGCCGCCCAGAGCGCCACCAGCCAGTCGAGGGGCATCCCCGGGCGGGTTCCGGTGAACGGCGCAAGCGATTCCGCGATCTGCGGGACCGATTCGTCCACCCAGACCGCCGGCTTCCCCGCCCCGCTGCCCGCCAGCAGCAACGCCGTCGCCACCGGCGCCAAAGCCATCACGGCGAGCGCCACGCACGCGGCCGCGTAACGGAATTCCGGACCCTTCGCCCGCCAGGCCCGAAGCACGACGGCAAGAGCCAGCGCGATCACCGCGCCCTGCCAGAGGAAGTGAATCAAAGCCCAGCCCCAGGCGTTCATCGCTTGCCTCCTTCATACTCGTCCAGCATCCGGCGGATTTCGGCCATCTCCTTCTTGGACGTGCGGCGCCCGGAAAGCGCCCGCATGACGAGTTGCGAAGCCGACCCCCCGAAGACCTTTTCGAGCAGGTCGTCCACCAACTGCCGCTGCGTGTCTTCCTGGCGGAGGACCGGCGTGTACACATGCGCCTTCGCCGATTCTTCGCGCTCCAGCAGACCCTTGTCCGCCATGATCTGCATCGTCTTCAGGACCGTCGTGTAACCCGCGCCCTTGCGGGCTTCCAGCACCTCGTGGACGCGCCGGACCGTGGCCGGGCCAGTCTGCCAGAGTACGCCGAGGATCTCGAGTTCCGCGGCGGTCGGTTTGGGTAAATCCGGGAGTCTTCCGCTCACACCCTGACTCTATACGAAGTCCTTCGTAGATGTCAACGAAAACCTTCGTAGTTTACATGAGTTTCGGCTGGCCGCCTGCGAGGCTCACTTCGCGCAGCCGCCATTCGCGAAGCTTACCGTCTTCAAAATCGAGTTCGGCCAGCGAGCCCAACTGCGTCTCCTTGCGCTGGAACTGGTCGAAGACGAGGTTACCGAGCGAGTAGAAGATCACGCCGCCTTTGTACTCTTCGGCAGGCTGGCGAACATGGGGATGATGACCGAGCACCGCGGCAGCGCCGGCATCGATGGCCGCGCGCGCGAAGGCCGTCTGTAGCGGACTCGCCTTCGGGGCGTATTCGGTTCCTGCATGCATGGAAACGAGCACCACTTCGTCGCGCGTCCGCGCAGCCGCCACTTCCTCGTGCATCAACTCCATGTCGAGGCCTGCGATGCGATTGTCGTCCTCCGGCCAGTTGCCGTTGCGTTGATCGTAGGTGTAGGCGAGGAAGCGGAAACCGGTGCGCGCCCGCTCCACCAACACTCCGTCCTTCATTCCGGCGGCCACGATGCCGTGGTCCTTAAGATGCTTGAGAGTGTACTCGATGCCGGCAGCGCCCGCGTCGCGGACATGGTTATTGGCGATCGAAACCACATCGATGCCGGCGAGCGTCAATCCTTCGATCATCTCGGGCCGCGCCCGGAACAGCATCACGCCCGGCTGTTCGTAAGGCCCTTTCTGACAGAACGGCGACTCCAGATTCACGAACGCGATGTCGGCGGCCAGCAGGGTTTCAGAGAGATGGCGGAAGGGCCAGGCCCAGTCCTCCATCAGCCTGGTCTTGCGGCCGATCCAGCGCGCCAGCATGACGTCGCCGCCCGCCACGATGCGCACGCGCGTGCCCGGGTAGGGCACCAGCGCGGCCAGCAGATTCCGGCGCGAGATCATCTCATTCCAGCCCGGCCGCCGCCGCGCGATCGAGGAAGAAGTGCGACAAGGCCTGCTGCGAGAGAAGCAACTGACCGGGCAGACGCCTCGGCTCCAGTGGTTCCGAGGTGATCCGGCGGAGCGCTTCGGCCTTGTCCTCGCCGGTCACCAGCACCAACCGCGCTCTTGCCGAGAAGAGGGCCTCGGGCAGCAGCGTGATCCGCCACTGCTCGAGTTTTCGGACGTACACCGCCGCCGCGACGCCGCCAATCTCTTCGATCAAAGGTTCGCCTGGGAACAGGCTGGCGGTGTGCGCATCGGCCCCCAACCCGAGTTGGACCACGTCGAACTCGGGGAAGTCAGTCTGGAAGACCTGCTCGATCTCCGCGAGATACTGCTCCAGCGCTTCCGCCGGCGGCAGTTCGCCTCGCACACGATGAATCCGTTCGGCAGGCACGCCAGCGGGCGTGAACAGGTGCCGCGCGGTCATCGCGTAGTTGCTTTGTTCATCGCTGGGCGGCACGCAGCGTTCGTCCACCCAGAACCAGTCGATGCGCTTCCAGTCGAGCGGCATCGCGCTCAACGCATCGAACATGAGCCTGGGCGTGGACCCGCCCGATACCGCCACGCGCGCAACGCTGCGTTCAGCCAGGGCGTCCTCGATCAACGACCGCAGCGCCTCCGCGCAGGCTACTGCCGCCGCCACCGGCGTCTCATAAACCGGAATTTCGTTCACGCGGCCCTGCTCCGCTCAAGTGCCTGCTCGAAGTGCTCGTCACGTCCAAACACGGACAACTCCTCCCGCAATAACGCCGACTGATCGAGCCGCGGAAACATCATCCGGGCCGCCAGTCCTTCGATTTCAATCGCCACGCCGATTCCTTCCGGACGCCGCAGGCGGACCTCCAAATCCGGCCCGCTCAGCCGCAATTCCCGGATCCTCCCGAAGCCTTTCGCGGGCATCCGCGCGTCGATGCAGGCCAAGTCGAGTTCGGCCCGGGGCGCGAGCCAGCGCAACCAGCCCGCCAGATAGGCCACGGTGGACGGCATGCCGGCGCCCGCCCATTTCAGTTGGACCTGCTCGACCGCGCTCAATTTCTCCCGGCACGCTTCGGAGCGGAACGCCTGCTGCACCGTCTCGCGCCAGCGCGTGAGACGCGTCCAGGCAAGATCCGCCACCACGGCCCGGCCCGAATCGAACTTCGCCAGCACGGCCCAGGCCTCGGCCGCGTCCGCCAACCCCGCCGTGTCGACAATCACCTTCCCGGCCAGCGCAGCCAGTTCGTGAAACTCCGCGCGGCCCGCCAGCGCCAGATCGCGGCACCAAAGCACCACGGGCAGGTCCGGAACCAAGACGCCGCGCACCGCCGGCAGTAGTTCTCCAAGCTGCTCGGCCTCCATCTCAATCTGCTCCGAACAGATCTGCTGACGGCGTCCGAACGGCATCCAGCATTGGACATTCGCCCGCGCTGATGGCTCGCCCGCACCTGGCCGTTCAGCGATCAGCACCAGACGGCTCGGATGTTCGCGCGTCAAATCCGCCAGCGTTTCTGCAGCCTCATCGCAGTCGCCGCCAGCCACCAGCATGGTCATCGCGCAGGCGCGCAGCACGCCCCCGCTCTCCTGCTTGCCTGTGGTCCGCCAGAGCGAGTCCAGTTCCCTCAACACGCGGCTTGCATCCAGCATGGTTTACGGAACCCTCCAGGTGTGGCCGCGCCGGGCGAGCATCTGGTCGCTGGCCTCGGGGCCCCACGTGCCCGCCGCGTAGTTCGGGAACTCAAACTGCGCCTCCGCCCAATGCGCAAGCACCGGCGACACCACCGCCCAACTCGCTTCCACCATGTCCTGTCGCGTGTACAGCGTCGCATCGCCCTGGAGTGCGTCCATCAGCAGCGTCTCGTACGCCGACGGCGACCGCGTCCCAAAACTCGTGCCGTAGTTGAAGTCCATCGTCACCGGACGCAGCCGCATTCCCGAACCCGGCTGCTTCGAGAAAAACCTCAACGAAATCCCCTCTTCCGGTTGAATTCGCAGGACAAGCAGGTTCGGGTAGCTCTCCTGCACGCGCCCCGCGCCCGCCTCGAACATCGCCAGCGGTGCGCGGTTGAATTGAATCGCCACGTCCGTCACCCGCTTCGGCATCCGCTTGCCGGAACGGATGTAAAACGGCACGCCCGCCCATCGCCAGTTGTCCACTTCGAGGGTGACCGCCGCGTAGGTATCCGTTCGCGCCGCCGGGTCCACGCCCGGCTCCTGCCGGAATCCGGCGACGTCCGCGCCGCCTATCCGCGCCGGACCATATTGCCCAGCCACGGCATTCTCCGCCGCCTCGGCGGGTGTCCACACGCGGATCGCCCTCAAAAGTTTCGCCCGCTCATCGCGAACCGCGTCCGCTTCGTACGCCGCCGGAGGCTCCATCGCCATCGTCGCCATCACCTGCAGCAGATGGTTCTGGATCATGTCGCGCAGTGCGCCGGCCTCCTGATAATAGGCCCCGCGGCCCTCCACGCCAATCGACTCCGCCGCCGTGATCTGGACATGGCTGACGTAGCGCCGGTTCCACAACGGCTCGAAGATGCCGTTCCCGAACCGGAAGGCCAGAATGTTCTGGACCGTCTCCTTGCCCAGGTAGTGGTCAATCCGGTAGATCTCGTCTTCGGAGAATACCTCGCGGAGTTCGCGGTTCAGCGCCGCCGCGCTCGGTCCGTCATGCCCGAACGGTTTTTCGACTACCAGTCGCCGCCATCCCTCGCCCGCCTGCAAACCCGCGCCGCCCAAGCCCCGCGCCGCCGGCGCGTAGTGGCTCGGCTGCGTCGAGAGGTAGAACAGAACGTTCCCCGCCGTCTGCCGCTCCCGGTCCACTTCCTCCAACTTCTGTTTCAAACGGGAATACAGATTCGTGTCGTGAACGTCCCCGCTCACGTAGAACAGCCCCCGCGCGAAATCCGCCCACAACTCCGCGTCAAACGGGCTGTCTTCCAGGAATTCCTCCACCGCCCCCCGCATCCGCTCCCGGAACGCTTCGTCACTCATCGCGGTCCGCGAAACCCCCACCACCGCAAATCCCGCCGGCAACCTCCGCTCATAAGCGAGCCGGAACAAGGCCGGCACCAGCTTCCGCCGCGTCAGATCCCCGGTCGCCCCGAAGATCACCACGGTCGCGGGATCCACCGGCGCGTCGTACCGCAGAGGATCGTCGAGTCGCCCAGGCTGCACCATGCCGCTAACTTACCATGCCCTCGCCGCTTGCGCCGCGGCCCGCCAAACGAGTATCCTGTGAGTTCCTGCCAGCGCTGCGAAGGAATCGACCAGTCCCGGGGGGACCCCTTTCCGACGCAACCAAGGGTCCGAAGCACAGTTTCCGTTCAGATAGTCAGCCAAACCAGTATGCCCAAAAGCAAGAAAGTCCTTGCCGCGGTCGAAGACCTCTTTTTCGTCGTGAAGATCAACGACCTCGCCCGGCGCGCCGGCCTCGAAGTCGAATTTCTCAAGACGGAAGACGACATCGTCGAACAGGCCGAATTGCAGCAACCCCTGCTTGTCATCCTCGATCTCAACAACAACCGGATCGAGCCCGTCGGGCTCATCTCCCGGCTCAAGGGCGCCGCTGCCACCAAAGGCATCAGCATCATCAGCTTCGTCGCCCACGTCCAGGCCGAACTCAAGCAGCAGGCGCAGGAAGCCGGCGCCAACATGGTGCTCGCCCGCTCCGCCTTCTCCGCCAGCCTGCCGCAGATCTTCAAGCGTCACACCGGCTCACTGTAGCCGCAGATCCGAAGCCGGGCGCTCCTTTGCTCCCACCTTCAGACTCACCGCCCGGCTCATCCACGGCTTGACGTATTCCGCGTCGTCCACGCCGCCCGAGTCCACATCACCAGCCGCGAACAAACGGTACTCACCCGGTTCCACGCCCGTGATCCGGTACACCCCATCCTCTGTCGCCCGCACCGTGTGACTTCGGCCATGCCGCTGCGCCGGGTCCAGCAGCACCACGAACGCCCCGCCCGCAGGTTCGCCCCGCTCATCCCGCACCGTCCCCGACACCGTCGCCGCATCATCGCCCAGGATCAGCGTCAACCCCTGCCCCGCCGCGCCAATCTCCACCACGCCCTCGTCCCAACTCTTGCTTCCCACCTGCGCCGATTTCAGATACAGCCCCTCTGGCAACCCCGTCATCGCCACCCGGTACCGGTCCGCCGTCACTCCGGCCAGCCGGAACAGCCCGCCTTCCCGCAGCGGCCCCATCGGCACCGACTGATAGATATCGTCGTCGGCCGTCAGCATCACCTGCGCGCCCGCCAGCGCCGGCGTCTCCGTCCGCCCCTCCACCTGCACCCGCCCCTCCACCGTGAACGGCATCAATGCCGGCGCCAGCACCTCCTGCACCTCGTCCTCGGTCACCTCCAGCGCCACCTTCAGTCCCAGCGACACCGCCCCCAACCCCATCGGCAACGTGTGGAGGACATACTGCCCCGGCTGCACGTTCCGGAACTCAAACTTCCCCTCCCCGCCCGTCGAGATCGCCCGGTTCGTGAACATCATCCCTGCCGCGCCCGCGCCAGGACGGCTCAAACTCAACGCCAGCATCTGCGGGACCTCGTCCGGCAATCCCGTAATCTGTCCTTTGACCGTCGCCACCACCCGCCGCGCCAGCCGGATCTCGATCCCCGGCACCTCCATCCCGTCCCGAACCTCCACCGGCGCTCCCCGCTCCACCTCGGGCTCATTCGGGTAGCACGTCACCACCGCCGACTCCGTCTTCCCGCTTGGTCCCTTCTTCGCCGGCGCCGCCGTCAGCCCCGCTCCCGTGATCACACTCATCGGCATCGCGCAGACCCGGAACTGCCCCGCCGGCAATCCCGTCAGCCGGTACTCGCCCGTGTCGCTCGACATCGATGGCATCTGCCCCACGCCCACCGGCGCCCAACTCTTCTTCCCCCTCTGATATGTCGGCCGCATTCCGAACACCACCACCCCCTGCACGGGTTCGCCGTCCGCGTCCGTCACCTTCCCCGTCACGATCCCCTGCTTCGGCAGTTCAATCTCCAGCTTTCGCCGCTCATTCATCTCCACCCGCACCGGCACGCCCCGCAGCGCCCCATCGTTCTTCGCTCCATACGCACGCCGCGAATACCCGGTCTTCTCCGCCAGCACCAGGTACGATCCCGGCTTCAGATTCTCCGCCACGAACGCCCCTTCCGCGTCCGTCTCCACCTTCGGCGGATTCATGTCCGCGCTGCCCATCCGCGCGAAAGTCACCACCGCCTTCGCCACCGCCACCCCACTGCCCTGCTCCACCACCCGGCCTTCCACCACCGGCTGCTTCGGCTCCTCCACCGGCGCCTGCCACAGCAAAAATGCAAAAATCAGTACGGAATTCATCTCTTCCTCCCGGCAAATTCCCACACTCCGGATACCAACTCGCGTGCCTTTTGTTACCGGAGACAGTCACCTTTTGAAGACGAACACACCCCGGTCCTTGTTCCCCGTTTCGGGTACTCTCGCGCCGGATTGGGAATTCTGGACGCGAACCGCGCCCTAAACGCTCACCACCGGACAGTTCGACTGCCGGATAATCGAGTACGCGTTCGCCCGCAACCGCCCGAACACCCCCGCCGCCGATCCGCGACCAATCACCAGCAGATCCGCCCCCGCCTCCTGCGACAACTGGCACACCACCGCCGCCGCATCCCCGGAATCCACCAGCAGGGGCGCGTGTGTCCCCAACCGCTGCTGCAGGGCGTCCACCTGTTCGCGCACCTGCGCCTCCATGTGCTTCCGCCAGTCCGGATCGAAATAATCCCCCGCCTGTCCTTCCAGGTTCGGCGTCGCGTGCACCAGACTCAACTGCGCCCCAACCCCCTCCGCGAATCGGGCCGCCCACATCAGTGTCCGCTCACTCTGCTGACCCAGATCCAGCGCCGCCACCACTTTGCGAATCTGGATCTGCTCCACCGAGTCCGCCTCCAGGTGGACGCCCGTCCACACCGGGCAGTCCGCGTCATGCAGCACCTTCGCCGTCACCGACCCCAGGATGAACCGCCGGAACGGTCCATAACCGTGCGTCGGCATCACAATCAATCCCGCCTGCTCATCGTGCGCGATCGTGATGATCTGCGTCGCCGGGTCCCCCTCCACCAGCACCCGCCGCGTCGCCCCCTCCGGCAGTTCGTCCGCCAGAAAGCCGTCCAGGTCGCGCTGCGCCTGCTCCGACCGGTTCCGGAACAACTCCTCCAGGACCGATCCACCCACCTCCATCGCCCCAAACTCGTAGTGCGGCGGAGGCAGCACGTGCAGCAGCGTCAATCTGCTGCCGAATCTCTGCATGATCGCTTCGGCATACCGCGCCGCTCCAGAACTGCGCTCGGAGAAATCCACCGGAACCAGAACATGACTCAGCGGCATCGTTCACCTCCCGTCTCTTCTCTATCGCAGCCCCGGTCCGAAGGCAAGCGCCCGCCGCCTACTCCTCCGGCGCAAGCCCAAGATCCGCCAGCACTTTCGGCTTCTCTTCCTCGGTCGCCAGCAGCACATGACACGTGTTGCAGTCCATCGTCACCGTCTTCTCGCCCACGTTCGAGGCCCGCTCATCATGACACCGGAAACAACCCGTGAAATCCGTGTGACCAATGTGATTCGGGTAGCTGCCCCAGGTCACTTTCATCTCCGGAAACACATTCCGGCTGAATACCGCCAGCACTTCCTTCGCCCCGCGCTCCACGTCCGCCTTGCGCGATGCGTAAATCTCCGGATAATTCTCCTGATAGTACTTGATAAATTTCGCCGGAACTTCCCGTTCGCTCTGCTCCGTCGTCGTGTACTCTCCCTGCAGCGCTTCCATCCCCACCTTCTTCACGTACGGCAATGTCCGCGAAATCCGGCCCTCGGCAATGGCATGGTCCAGCGCCCGCGCCGGAATTTCGAACGTGTGCGAAGGCCGCGTGTGGCAGTCGATGCAATCCATCACCCGGACCGGCAAATTCCCCGGTCCATCCCCTTCATACCCCTCGCCTTTGTACATCCGCTTCTCGCCATTGCGGCTGTACTCCACCCACGGAATCTCCTCCCGCTTGTAGTCCTTGTGCGCGTACTTGATCTCCACGCCCGGCCCCATGTGCGCCCCATGGATACCGTCGTAACCGCCGCCCCCGCCGATCCTCATCAACAGCACCGTCTTCGATTCCGTGTTCGCTTCGTCCTCCGCATAGTGATTGATCACCCGCACCCGGTTGCCGCCGAACTTCTGCGGCCAGTGGCATACTTCACACGTCTCCCGCGCCGGACGCAGATCCCGCACCGGCGTCGGAATCGGCGTCTCGTACAGCCCGAAAGTCACCGAAATCACCTGCCACGCGCCCGAAATCTTGCTCTTCACGAACCAGTTCGCCCCCGGCCCGATGTGGCAGCTCACACAGGCCACCCGCGCGTGCGGCGAATGTTGATACGCCGTGAATTCCGGCTTCATCACCACGTGACATGTCTGCCCGCAGAAACTCACCGATTCCATGTGATGCACCGCGCTATACAGCAATTGCGCTCCGATAATCACATTCAATACTGTCGCCACGCCCACGAATGTCAACATCCGCCGGAAGCGATGGTTCCCAAAATCCACGGGCGGAAAAATGTCTGGCAACTGGCCCGCATTCCGCTTCTTCATCCACCACACGCCCAGTGGCATCAACCCCAGGCCCGCGAAAAAAACCCCCGGCAGCACCATGAATTGCAGAATCCCGATGTACGGATCCCCCGACCCGCCCCGCAGCGAACTCGGCAGCAGGAAGATCCACAGGATCGTCGCCGTGGTCACCAGCACCACGCCCGTCAGGCTGATCAGATTACTCCCGAAATACACCACCGGCCTCAGCCATTCGCGGAAACTCTGCATGATCGTTACTCCTTCTGCCAGTCGGGAAGCTTACTCGGCGCCCTTCTCCGGGCCATGCCCGTGGACGTGTCCATGTCCGTCATCGTCAAATTGCCGCGGGCTGTAGCCCGTCACCCAGGCAGGATCCATCGGATAGATCTCCGGATCGAAAATCACCGTGTAGAAGTGCCACACCAGGATCGCCAGGGTCGCCAGTACTGCTTCATAGTAATGGATCACCCGCGCGAAATCGATCCACACCTTCGGCAGATACTGCAGCGTGATGTTGTTCGCCCACAGCAGCAGGCCCGTCACGGCCATCACCGCCGTGCCCCACACCAGCGCCCAGTACTCGGCCTTCTCCACGTAACTGTGCGGCGACACGGCCGGCCGCTCCTTCCGCAACCCCAACCGCCATAGCGTGCCTTCCACCATCTCCCGCGCATCCGAGACCCGCGGGATCAACTCCAGCCAGTGTTCCCGCAAACGCTTGTTCAGCGCGATCATCGCCACGTGGATCAATCCGGTGACCACCAGCACGATCCCCGAAATCCGGTGAATCGTCCCGCGCAACGGGTAGCCCTGCTCCCAGTGCAGAACAGGCCTCGACCACCACTCGTCCGGATAATGCAGCGCAAAGCCCGTGTACGCCAGCAAAATGAAACTGAGACTCAATAAGCCGTGCAGCCACCGCTCCGACCGGTGCATCCGGAACGTCGGCTGTGCCGGACGCAGCATCCGCGTCGAATACAACCGCCCCCGGAACCGCAGACTGAACATCTTGCGGATGAAGTCCCCTAGATGATGCAGCAGCATGAACCCGATCGTCCCCGGTATCAGCCAGATGTAGAAAATCCGCGCGTACCGGATGATCTCGGGCTGCGAACTCGGGTCCACTTCGTGGATCCTCGTGATCGGAAACCGCGTGCCCGCCCCCGGATGGCACGACCCGCAGGTCGCCGCGATGTTCTTCGGGTGAATCATCGACTCCGGATCCGTCGAGGGCAGAATCTCGTGATAACCATGACAACTCGCGCAATCAGCGATATTCTGCTGTCCCGCCTTCACCGCCAGACCATGAAAACTCTCGTTGAACGACGTCACCTGATTCGCGTTCAGCCCGAAACGCTGCATCAGCTTCAGGTTGCCGTGACAGTTGCCGCAGGTGTCCGCCAGCTTCTGCGGCGACACGCTCGAGGCCGCCAGCGTCTTCCCGCCCACGGCGTGCGAACCATGGCAATCCGTGCAGACCGGCGCCTCCCGGACGCCCCTCGCCACGTCCTTCCCGTGAATGCTCTTGTTGAACGCCTCCAGCGCCTCCCCATGGCACATTCCGCAGTTGTCCACGCTCTCCTTGCGCGCCTCCGGCGTCTTCGCCACCTTGATCTCGTGCGACTCCCCGTGGCAGAACGCGCAATTCGGCGCCCCTTCGTTCCCCTTCCGGATCTCGGCGGCGTGCACGCTCAACTCGAACTCCTGCGTGATCACCTGGTGACACTGGGCACACTGCGGCTTCGGCGCGTTCTCAGGGTGCGGGTACTCTTTGAAGCCTACATGACACGATGCGCACGAAACCCCGCCGTGCGCCGAAGGCTTCAGCGTCGCTTCCGTTTCATGACAATCCGCACAGACGCTGTTCGGGACCGGACCAGCCGCCTCCTGCGCCATCCCGCTCATTCCGGCCAACGCCAGCATCACAACGGCCGCTCCAGCCCGGTTTGTCCACTTCAAATCCTTCATCCTCCCAGAGCAAGCGCGCGCCCTCGCGGGCGCGCGCCCATCATCGCCATGCTATCCTGCCCGCCCCGGTCTAGCCAAACTGC
>DNFG01000430.1 GCA_003487005.1 Bryobacterales bacterium | reverse complement strand
GACGGCCGGGGCGCTGGTGGCGTCGAGGCCAAGCGAGCGCGAAAGGCGGACGACGCGCGCTCCTTCATTCTCGAGGAATTCACAGAGTGCCTGGCCGGTGCCCCCGGCGGCGCCAATGACGGCATAAACGCGTGATTCGTGGCTCATTGGTCAGCTGATTCCTTTTCTTCTGTCAAGATTTCGCAGCTGCAATTCCATGCGTGGAACGCGCCGGAGAACGGGTTCGTTTCGCTCAAGGAAGTCCCAGTAGGCGATGGTGAAGGGACAGTCGGAGGCTGGATCGTAGCGGCAGCCGGAACAGTAGTTCGACATCCGGTTGAGGTAGTTTCCCGTGGCGCAGTAGGGCTTCGAGGCCATCAGCCCGCCGTCGGCGAACTGGCTCATCCCGATCGTATTGGGTAGTTCGACCCACTCGACGGCATCCACATACATGGAGAGGTACCATTCGTGGATCTGGCGGGGTTCGACGCCGGTCAGCAGGGCATAGAGGCCGGTCACCATCAGCCGCTGGATGTGATGGGCGTAGCCGAATTCTAGGGTCTGGCCGATGGCTTCCCGGAGGCAGTTCATGTCGGTGTCGCCGGTCCAGTAGAACCCGGGGAGAGGCGCGTGGGCATTGAGGGCGTTGCCTTCGGCGTAGCCGGGCATGAAGGTCCAGTAGATGCCCCGGACGTATTCGCGCCAGCCGAGGATCTGGCGGATGAAGCCCTCGGCGGCGGCGATGGGTACTCGTTCCTCACGCCAGGCGCGTTCGGCGGCGGCGACGGCTTCGCGGGGATTGAGGAGTTTGAGGTTGAGGGCGGCGGAGAGGCGGGAGTGGTAGAGCCAGGGTTCGCCGGTCCACATGGCGTCCTGGTGCAGGCCGAAATGGGGTAGCCGGTGCTGGATGAAGTCATCGAGCGCGGCGAGGGCCTGGGCGCGGGTGACGGGCCAGTCGAAGTGCTCGAGGCGGCCGGGGTGGTGGGCGTACTGCTGTTCGACGAAGGCGAGGACGTCGCGCGTGAGGGGGTCCGGGTCGAAGCGGACGGGTGCGGGCAGGGGGCCGGGGCCGGACCGGGGGAAGGCCTCGCGGTTGCTGGCATCGAAGTTCCAGGCTCCGCCGGCGGGCTGGGGTCCATCCATCAGAACGTTATGGCGGCGGCGGAGTTCGCGGTAGAAGTACTCAAGCCGGAGCTGTTTTCGTCCGCTGGCCCAGGAGCGGAAGAAGTCCGGGGATTCGTAGAAGTGAGGGTCTTCGACCACTTCGATGTCAGGGATCGCCTGACGGAGAGATTCGAGAACGCGGAAATCCCCGGGTTGAACGACGGAAACACGGGAGGGCCGCAAGCGGGCGACATCGGCCGCCAGCAGCGTGGCGAGTTCGCCCGACGCCTGTTCGTGATAGAGCACTTCCCTGCCCCGAACGAGGAGTTCGTCCCGGAAGTGACGCATCGCCGAGAGGAACAGGGCAATCCGGGCCTTGTGGGAGGGCACATGGGTGGATTCGCCGGAAGCTTCGGCCATCCAGACCAGGTTGCCGCCGTGGAGGACCGGAGAGGCGTGGTCGAGTTGATCCCCAAGAATGACGGCAATTTCCACAACTGTATGGATGCAGCCGCGAGCCGGACCGGTGGACGAATGGATGGGCGGGGTCGGATGGGTTGCGGATGCATGCGCAATTCGTTAGTCTTCGGGATTGATCCTGGAAACCGAACATCAGACGTGGGAAGAACTGGGCAGCCGGGAGCGGCCGTCCTGGTACCTTCATCCACTCGTGGCGGGACAGAAGCGCGCCATTCATCTGGATTTGATCCGGCGTTGGACGACGGGATTGCGGCCGTTGCGGGTGTTGAAGACGGACCTGTTTGAAGAGGCCTTCGGGGGCGACCGGGTGCTCGCGGACGTCGCGCCCAATGCCGGGATGATTCTCGGCATGGACGCCGCATTCACCACGGCTCGCGCCGCCGCGCGCCGGAACCCGGGACTCGCGCGGGGTCTGGTGGCCATGGACATCCGCAGGCCGGGCTTCGCGGACGGGTGCCTGGATCTGGTGATCTCGACTTCGACGCTCGACCATTTCGCCACCCGGGAGGATTTCGTCGAATCGTTGAAGGCCCTGGCCCGGATGCTGCGGCCTGGCGGAAGGCTGGTGCTGACGCTGGACAACCCCTGGAACCCATTGTTTCACCCGCTGCGCTGGCTGACACAACGGCCGGGCGCCCCATTTCCCATCGGGTACAGTCCCCTGATCGGGCGGTTGTGCCGGGACCTGGAGGAAGCGGGGTTGCACGTGGAAGATCGCGACTGGATCATCCACAATCCGCGGTTGGTTTCGACAGCTCTGTTCGTGGCGATCGACCGCACTCTGGGGCGGAGCGGCGACCCGCTGGTCCGGGCGCTGTTATGGATGTTTTCGCTCCTGGGCCGGCTGCCAACGCGGCGGTTCACGGCCTGTTTTCAGGCCGTGAAGGCGACAAAACGGGCGGTTTAATCGCCACCATAGTTGATTTCGAGCCGTTTGACAGCCTGTGCGGCGAGGTAGAGGATCGCGGCGGTGAGCGAACACAGACCCAGCACAGCGAGCGGCCACGATGTGGCGGGTGCGGGCGCGAGGAACATCCGGACCAGCGCCGGTGTACCCTCCTCCACCGGCGCGGGCATCGGGCACAGCGACTGGACATAGTGCAATACGCTGAGCTTCTGCAGCACCGCGGGCAGAAAACCGTTGGCGCTCTCCCACATCAACAGGACGACCGCCGGAATGATCGGATTGCGGACCAGCAGACCTGCGGCGAGGAACACGCTGCCATAACCGAGGCAGGCCAGCAGCGCGGCGGCCGAGTAGCGCAGCATCTGCTCGAGGGCGGGACCGGCGAAGAAGGTCCGAACCTCGGCCGATTCCACGGGCCAGAGCATGGCTCCGTAGGTGAGCGCGGCGCCGGTGCCGAAGATCACCGAGGCAGCCAGCAGACCGGCCAGATACTTGCCCGCCAGCAGCACGTCGCGGCGGGCCGGAGCCAGCAGCCAGAAGTGCAGCGTCTTGTCGAGCATCTCACCGCGGAACAGATTCATGAAGATGCCGAGACAGCCGAAGAAGATGGCGAGTTTCAGGTAATAGTAGTGGAACACGCCGTTGTACATGAGGCGCTGGAGATCGATTGAGACGAGTTGGCGAATGTGGATGTTCTGCAACACCCCTTCCTGAAAAATGAGGTTGGCGCGGCGCTGGCCGTCCCAGTAGTGAAGTTGCCGGTTGTGGATCCTCACCTCCTCTTCCCCGTCGCGCTCGCGCCGGCGGAAGGAATATTCGCGATCCCGGGAGGGCTTGCCAAGACGTTCAAGAACGGCTTCAACGCGCTCGCCCTCGCGGACCGAGTCCATCAGGGCTGGCGAAATGGTGTTGACCGCCGAGAGCGTGCGCTTCTGGTATTCGACGGCAATCGTCTGCATGACAAAAATCAAGAGAGGGAACAGCGCGAGCCCATAGACCCAGAATGAGCGCCTGGAAAAAAAGACCCGGCGCAGTTCGAGGCGCGCGATCGTCCAGATTTGGCGGGAGCGGAAGTTGAGGGTCATCGCTGGGCTCCGATCAGGTATTCGTAGAGTGCGTCCACGTTCTCGTCGGCGGGAAGAACGCTTTCGATGGTATGCCCGGCGAGCGCGATGGCATTCAGGGCGGCGGCGAATTCGTTGCGGTCGCGGGTCATCACCAGCAGGCCCTGGCGGTCGTCCACGACCTTGATTTCCGAGACATGGTCGCGCTCGAACAGCAGCGAAGCCACGCGCGAAGCGCCGGAACAGCGGATCAGGAACTGCGAGGGATGCTCCTCGATTTCGTCGCGGACATTGCGGATCCGGCCTTCGGCCACCACCATGCCGTTGGCGATCAACACCACCTGGTCGCTGATCACGTCCACTTCCTGCAGGACGTGGGAGGAGAGCAGGACATGGCGGCCGCGTGCCGCGAAATCGCGGAAAAGGGCGATGGTTTCGGCGCGGACCACGGGGTCGAGACCGTTCAGCGGCTCATCGAGGACCAGCACCTCGGGGTCGTGGGCCACGGCCTGCGCAAGCCGGACGCGCTGGCGCATTCCCTTCGAGTAGGCGGCGACCTTGCGGTGGCCGGCCTCGGTCAGTCCGACCCGTTCGAGTGCTTCGGCGGCGCGCTGGCGGGCTTCGCGCGGTTCGTAACCCCACAGCAGCAGACTGGTGGCGACAAAATCGAAGCCGGTGGCGCCGCGCGGGGCAGCGTCGTACTGGGTAGCATAGCCGGTGAGGCGCATCAGGCGCTCAGGATCGCGGGGCGACAGGCCGCGAACAGTGATCGAACCGCGATCCGGGTGGACGAGGCCGGTCATCAGGTTCATCAGCGTGGTCTTGCCGGACCCGTTGGGGCCCACGAGCGAGGTGATGCCCGGAGGGATTCTGAGCGACACGCGATTGACGCCCAGAACCTCGCCATAGAACTTCGAGACCTCGTCAAAGACGATTTCGGGGGCGCTCACGAGATCACCTCCACCGGACGGAGTTTCTTTTCGAGGACCACGCCGAGAAGGGCGCTGAGAACGGCCAACCCGGCCACACAGGCCCACGCACCGGGGCCTTCTCCCGCGTCCACGCCCAGCATGGCGCTCCAGACGGTGTAGAGCGATTGCGCCGGGTTGAGCAGAATCCCCCAGGTGACTTCGAGTACGTTGTTCAACATCTCCGCGACGCCCGCCAGGATGAAGAAAAATCCGACGACGAGCGCACCGGCGATGGTTCGCCACTTCACCCACGCCGAACAGGCGAGCGCCACGAGCGAAACCAGCAGAATATGAAGCGTAAATCCGGTAAACACGCCAAAAGGCAAGCGCCAATTCTGGGTCAACCAGCCCATGCCCGCCAATCCGCCCTGCATGGCGAAAAGAAGAAACGCGGGGAACAGGGTGACCATCGCCAGCAGGGCCACCAGCGTGAACAGGCGCGCCAGAACGTAGTCCAGCCGCGAGAGCGGGCGTGAGAAATAGAGCGGTAGACCGTTGTGCGCCAGATCCGGCGCGATCAGGCCGGGACCGGCTAGCGCGGCCAGAATCACCGCCATCACGGCCTGGGTGTCCATAAAGTAGCGGAAGAATTTGCCGTCGATCTGAAGGAATTTTCCAAGATCGCCGCCAAGTCCGGACCACAGTTCGGAGTGATTCGAGACATAAATGAAGCCAATGCAGGCCAGCGGCCAGAACAGCGAAACGATCAGCACAATCAGGATCATCCGCTGCTCGATCAACCGCGGCCACACGAAGCGCGGCAGGGCCAGCAGGCGGGTGTAGCGACCGGTGAGTTCGCCGCGGTAGCGTTGATATCCGCGTTTATAGACGGCCATCGGCGGCCACCTCCTCGGGTTGCTCCGGTGCCGCCGCGGCGCCGGAGGGCAGATGGCCGACGGCCTTCAGGAAGATCTCTTCGAGCGTGTCGCGCCGGTGGGTCAGCTTATGCACCCGCAAATCGAGCGCGGCGATGATCCGCCAGAGCGCGTCGATCTCGACGCCCGGCGGCAGCACCATCCGCCAGCGGCCATCACCCTCGCGAATGGATTCGACACCCATTTCCCGCAGCGCGGCGGCCAGTCCGCTGTCATCGCCGGCCACTTCCAACTCAACAAACCGCTTGTTCGACTGCCGCTCCGCTTCGAGGTCGGCGTGATGGACGATCTGGCCGTCCTTCAGAATCACGGCCTCGTCGCAGACCTCTTCGACATCGCGCAGCAGATGCGAACAGAGCACGATGTTCATCCCGTGGTCCTGCTTCATCTCGCGAATCAGCGTCAGCATCCGGCGCCGGGCGGCCGGGTCAAGGCCATTGGTTGGTTCATCCAGGATCACCAGTTCCGGACCGTGGATAATAGCCTGCGCGAGCTTCGCCATCTGTTTCATGCCGAGCGAGTAGGTACCCAGAGGCCGGTACCGCGCTTCGCCGAGGCCGACATGGAAGAGCGTCTCGTGCGCCTTTTCCAGCGCCGCCTCCGCGGGCAGGCCCGAAAGTTCGCCCATCAGCCGCAGGAACGACACGGCGGTCACGTTGGCAATGAGTGTCTCGTTTTCCGGCATGTAGCCGATGCGCGCTTTCACTTCACGAGGCTGGGTCCGGCAGTCGAATCCCAGCACCCGCGCGCCGCCGCCCGAAGGCTTGTGGAAGCCGAGCAGCGCCTGAATGAGCGTCGATTTGCCCGCTCCGTTGGGCCCGAGCAGGCCGATCGCCTTCCCTGAGCCTGAGACGCCGAGGCGGCAGGAGAGCCCCTTCAGGATCTCCCGCCGCCCGAGGCGGACTCGCAATTGATCGAGTTCAATGACTGGTGGCATTTGTGTGAGTATGGGCGGTCATCGTCAGTCCGAGAACCAGGTTCATCAATCGAGTACGGCTCGCGGCGCGAATTCGTTCCGTTTCCCCGTCCAATGTGATCAAAACCGGCTCGGAATTCTGCAACAGCGCCTTGAGCGTGCCGTCCGAGAGCAGTTGCGCGACGTCGGCGATCGGCCCTTCGGGATTCACCCAGATGAATGCCGAATGGTGCATCGACCCGGTCGCCGGCAGTTGCTGCACGAAGCGGGCGGAGCGGACCAGCGCCAGGCCGCCGTCGCGGGTCTGGATCGCCTGAGCGGCGAGCGCACGGTCCTGACTCACGATCAGGTACCCCCGGTCGTGTGTCCAATACAGCGTGTGCGGAGAAGCGGCAGGCCGCCGTCGCGGGTCTGGAT
>DNFG01000313.1:7475-7627 GCA_003487005.1 Bryobacterales bacterium | reverse complement strand
CGTCGCGCACGTCCAGTCGACGATCGGCCGTGTTCCCGATGGTCCAGGTCCGGCTGGCGGAGGGGGCACGGGGAGCGGCTTCCTGATTGACGGCGATGGGCGTGGGGTGACGAACTAACACCTCGTGGGGGGATCGGGAGAGGAAACGTCTG
>DNFG01000313.1:0-7270 GCA_003487005.1 Bryobacterales bacterium | reverse complement strand
GGAGCGGCTTCCTGATCGACGGCGATGGTCGTGTGTTGACGAACTATCACGTCGTGGAGAACAGCTCAGAAATAAGGCTCCTGCTAGCGGGCGGGAGGAGTCACAACGCACGCTTGGTGGGGACCGCTCCTGCCTTTGATCTTGCCTTGCTTCAAATTGAGGGAGGCGCGTCCGCCATAGCAGGCATGAAACCACTGCCATTGGCCGATTCCGATCAGGTCGAGATTGGGCAAAAGGTTCTCGCCATCGGGAATCCCTTCGGCTTGCACAACACCCTCACCACCGGGATTGTCAGCGGATTGGCCCGCGACATCCCCGGGGCGCCAGTGGGGCTGGGGGAGGCGCTCCTCCAAACTGACGCAGCGATCAACCCAGGCAACAGCGGCGGTCCGCTGCTCGACTCGGCGGGAGCCGTGATCGGAGTTAACACACTGGTGGCGCGGGAGGGACAGAACATCGGATTCGCCATCCCCATCAACTTCGTCAAGAAGATCCTGCCGGAACTAATCAGCATGGGCCACGCCTACAAGCCGAATCTGGGTTTCTCGGCACTGCCCGTGACTTCGGGTTTCGCCTCATTGCTGGGGTTGAGCATCCGATCTGGACTACTTGTCCAGGAGATACTGGAAGGGAGTCCGGCTGCGCTTGCGGGGCTAAAGGGCGGAGGCAGGATGATCCCCATGGGCGACAGCGTGTGGGTCGTCGGCGGAGATGTGATCATTGCGGTGAACGGCAAGAAGATTGTCTCCCCGCATGACCTAACGGTGATTCTGCTGGGCGCGCGTCCTGGCGACAAGGTGCAGTTTGAGATTCAACGTGGCGAGGAGAGACGAACAGTCAGTGTGATCCTACCGCCGATGCACTTCTAGGCGAAGGGGCATGAATGCATCATCGCCAAAGGTCGATCGCAGCATCGGTCGTGCCAAGAACACCCCGACGAAGGGTCTGCGCGTCGAGAGCCTCGGGCAGCCCGGGCCTACCTCGACCGCTCGGAGAAGAACTGGGGCGGCACCGCATCCACGGCACGACGAACCGCCAGCTTTGCTCCAAAGAAGCAGAGAAACCGGCGATGCTTCCGAAGTCCACCAGTGCGGCCCGCGTAGTTGGCGCGCAAAGTCCGCTATTGTCACCTTCGGACGCTTACCGATTTCCGAAGAATGGAAGCTGGTCAGCCTGCGCTCGGTGCGGCTCATTCCTGCGAGCTTGGTGCAAGATCCGCCTCGCGTATGATGCCGAGGCCTGCAGACTCAGCAGATCAAGGCCGGTGCCCGCCGGGCGATTTTGCGCCGGTGCCCGCTTTCGGTTCGGGGGGACTCCACAGGACTTCTTTCGCGACCAACTCGCCGCTGGCAAGCTTCGTGCCGAACACACTCACCTTTTCGCCCTGCTTGAGAAGGCTCTTGTCGTGTACCTCTTTGCCGCGCTCATATTCGGTCTGCGCCATGATCGAGACAATCACCGTTCCCGAAGCCGTCTTCAAGCGGAACTGGCTGGCTGCAACCGACTCAACCTCGCCGGTGACGGGCTTGCCCTTATGTTGGCTTGGGTCATGTGCATGCAATATGCCGGACAGAGAGACACCTGCCGACACCATCGCGATTGTGATTCGTCTAGTAATTTGGATTCGCTCCTTCTGATTCGATCTCGATTCGTCGCGCGAAGCTGTGCGCGCATGCCGGCCTCGGCTAATTTTTCTGATGCCCGGGCTCTGACTGGGGCCGTGCTCGTTCGCCAGATTCGCCGTCGAGTTGATTGACCTCATTCATCAGTTTGCGCTCTTCTGCCGTCAGTTGCCGAAGATGGCGAATGAAAAGAACCAGCTTCCAGTTCTCTTCATCCTCGCCGCCCCAGCCCGGCATGCCGGTGAAACGAATGCCGTTCTTGATGATGTACATCAGCTCCCCGTCGGAGAGTCCCTGAGTCGCATCGGCCCGCAGATCCGGCGCCGGCGGGTACATGTTTGCCCCAATCGCAGTCTTGCCGCTGCCATCGTTGGCGTGACAGATCGCACAATGATCGGCGAAGTGGTCGCGTGTTTCGGCGATGGCCAGCGGCGTCATATGGAGAGGACTCTTCAGATCCCGAAAACGGGGCTCGGTGCCGAGACGGCGCAGGTTCCTGGCGACCGTCGCCTCCAATTGAGCAGGTGCGACACGCGCACTGAAGCTATGGTGCACGACAAACCAGTACGTCCAGACCGCACCTGCGGGCAGCAGAAGAACGGCTCCCAGAATCACCCGGCGTCTCGACATCAGCCCGCCCCTTTGACGATCCTGTTCGTAAGAACCTTCGGTTCGTTTGGAGCGTGAATGGCACGTGAGATGCCAAGCCACGTGATTGATGCACGTGGATTGCATTTGGGACAACTCCGCCGAGAACCCTTGTGAGCGGCCTCCAGTCCGGGCGGTTACTGCCTCAAATTGGACTCCTAGGTCCCAACAGGGGCAATGGCTGGCCGCAGCCTCGACGAAGGTGCCCCACAGCGGGCCATCAGTCGTTCTGTGGGCTCGCGTCGGACCGGCCGCCGGGAATCGCGCTGCCTGGTTTTAGGGTACGTGCACTCAGGATGATGTCGAGGAACACACTTTCGATGTTCTCAATCTCGAATCCAACGGCTTTCACGGCAGAGAGCGTGTCTCTGTTCATCGCGGTACCGGACCGCCGTGTAGAGAGGGTCATCCAGTTTAGAGCCAGACCTAGAAGGGGATCCGTGCTCATGACGTGCTCGAGGAAGAGGAAGATGCCGCCGGGGCGCAAGACACGATAGAGCTCTGCCAGGACATGCGCTGGATTGGAAACGGAACAAAGAGTACAAGAAGTGACGACTGTGTCGAAACAGTCGTCGCGGAAGCCCAGATGCATGGCATCCATTCGAAGCAGCTTCAATGAACCCGGGTAGGCCGCACAGCGCTGTTTGGCACGCCGGATCATCTCTTGGCTCAGATCGATTCCAGTGACGTCGGCCCCCGGCGGAAAGTGGCGGATGTCGATGCCTGTTCCTATGCCGAGGAAGAGAGTCCGGCCGCGGATCCTGCTGAATAACCGCGCCTTGGAAGGTCCTCTTCTGAGGTCCGAGGCTTCGAGAGCATCGTAAGCGCGCGCACGGAGATCCCAGTTAGGCGGCACTGCGCATCTATTCCTTCCCGCCCGCAATCGCAAATCTGCGGCGGCAACTCAGGGCATGCTGATGCAGATATAGGTGGAACAGAAGTGCTGTTCCCGCTCCGATCATGAGCGTCGACTCCAGGGTGACACGCACACCGGCCAGGTGCGCCAAGCAGACCACCATCGGCGAAAGCATGCCCAGGACCATCGATGGGACCATGCTCTCAATGGATCCCAGCAAAGGGCTGATCGCAACCGCCATAACAACCTGGAGCGCCATTGCGGCGAGCATCCCACCGAGCGTAGCGGATACGAAAGGGATGTTCAGTGTATGGGACAGATACATCACGGCTGAAGTGCCCAGCGAAACGGCGAACAGAAAAAGCGTGTCGCCGAGAGCGAATAGCCATCTCTTAGGCAATGGTGCTGTCATACTCACGGCACTCGATAGCCTGTACGAGCGTAGATCTGATAGGACCGTGGAGCCACTGGCAGCTTCACCCGGATTCTCCGCCACTTTCCCGGCACTCCCGATGGTGTTGGGCGGTAGCCCAGCAGATACCGATCATGGAGCGCCAACCCCATTTTTGCGGCTAGGCCGGGCAACTCCCCGACGTCACCGACCATGTGATGTTCCCCTCCGGTCATCTTCGCGAAGTCCTCCAGAATCTGCGGCCCTCCCGCCTCCCGCATGCCTGGCCCGCGGTCATGAATTCCCAGTGCGTGAATCTGAATCTCCGTTTCTTCAACGACTCGCCGCAGTTCGCGTTCGGAAAAGCGGCTGTGATTATCCTCTCCGTCAGAGACCACAAGCAACATCCTGCGATCATTCCGAGCCTTTCGCATCGCGCGAACTGCAATAGCCACGGCATCGAATAGAGCCGTGCTGCCGTTAGGCTGCGCAAAGAGAAGTTCATTGAGGACGGCCGTATCGTCGGAGGCAAATTCCGTCCGCTGTTGGGCTCGATCGCTGAACGTCACCAGGAGGACCTCATCCTGCACCTCGATGTACCGCAGGAACTCTCGAACTGCCGATCGCGCCTTCGCGATCTTGTTCGTCATGCTCCCGCTGAGGTCGAACACGATGCCGATGGATACTGAGGCATTCTCGTGTGAGAACGACAGAATCTCCTGAAGGACCTTTTCGTCCGTCAGCACGAAGTCACTCTTGTCAAGGCCGAGAACAGGTTTGCCTGAGTTCTCAGTGACTGTAACAGGAACAAGCACAAGATCGGCTGTGACGCGAATTGTCGCCTCGAGAGAATCTCGTTGCGCGCCACGCGGGCTCCTCACCGCCTGCGCAACCAGAGTGAGCGTGGTCACTGCGAAGATCGGGAATAGGAATGATACGCGCACCGCTGGTTCTTCTAGCAGGACTGATACCACAACTCGCCGAGTTGGTCGACGTGCGCCAAGTGAAGGTCACTCGCACAATCCCGGGCGTCGCCGGACAGCTAGTAGGGTCGTGGCGGCCAGAGAACATCCGTGCGCCTCGGGCGAACTGGCCGCGAGAACCAGAACGAGCGAGTCTTGATTTCAGATTGAACTGTCCAAAAGTGCACAATCGGTGCGCTGCCAGGGACAGTCGCCTGGCACAACGCGTTCAAACTCCGCCCGTGAATGCGACATGGAGTGGTCGTATGCCTCGCAACTAGTTGACATCGCCCGACATAAGATGGTCGCCCCCGAAATCCGACCGGTCAACTTCGATTGGGCACCTTCGTGCAAACTGATTTCCGTGCGAGAGAAGAGGCAAAGATGCCAGATCGGATACCACTCCTCCAGTCCGATGCATCTTCCCTCGCTCTGGCTTCGTACTCTTACGTCGCCGGAGCTTTGCCAGGTGGCCGGTAACCTCCGAACCGGCCGCCTGGCCCTTTGAACGGAGGAGAACGACTGCACTTTGGAGTATATGTATGATGCGTTCAGCCATTCTCCTTTTCGCCGCTGCGATCCTAACGTTTCAAGAACCAGCGCTGGCTTGCGAGCCTCGCGGCAAGAAGTCGGTCCGGATCGAGGGTACGGTCGAGTCGGTACAGCAAGGTCAAATTGACATCTCGGTCGGTCGCCGCTCCGAGTCGCTGCTAGTTTCGGAGCGGACCCGAATCCTCCAGAGCGGTGCCGAGGTCGATGCGTCGGCGCTGCGGGCCGGAGACCGAATCGTAGTGCAGGGCGTTCGGCTTGGCTCTACTCAGATCAAAGCCCGCGAGATCCGAACCGGTGGCCAATCTGACAGAGCCCCGATGGGTAGCGCCCCGGCGTCGGGTGGACATAAACATTGATCTCAGATGGGAGAGGCGCTTGATGACTCGCCAACAATTCCTCGTTTCCATTCCATTCGCCGCATCGGTGCTCAGTGGTGCTGAGGCAACCAGAGAGGCACCCGAACTCTCACTTGCCGACGCGGCCGGCAAACCGTTCCGGCTAAGCGCGCTGCGTGGCAAGATTGTCGCACTCGAGTTCATGCTCACGACGTGTCCGCACTGCCAGAACACGGCAAAGCTCATGAGCCGGCTGCAACGCGAGTATGGCCCCAAGGGCTTCCAGGCCATTTCGCTCCCGTTCAACGACGATGCAGTCGCCGCGGCGCCAAGGTTTGTCTCCGAACATGGCGTGACCCACCCCGTCGCGGCCATTCCGAGAGAGCGGGTCTATGAGTTCGCCCAGTTGTCAACCGTGATGCGGCATTCGGTGCCGATCATGGTCTTCGTCGACCGGCGGGGCAGAATTCGAGATCAGTTTGAGGGTGACGCCCCGTTCTTTCAGAACGAAGAGGCGAACTTCAGGGCGAAGATCGTTGAGTTGCTCAAGGATCCGCCACTGAGACTGGACGGAAGCCGACCATCAACCCAACGCCCCCCGGCCCGGAGTATCAGCGCGCTGCGCCTCGGCGCCTTTACGGAGGCGCGATGAGCTTTCGCCGCTTTCCGGTGGTCCTCGTGATGCTATCCCTTTGGCCACTCGCCAAGGCGGAGCAGAAACAACCATCAGAGCAGTCCCCGCTACAATCCAAACCTGCTCACAAGGAGGATTGTTGTGTCCTGGAGTTGACTAGTCCTGCCAATCTCGCTTCTGGAGAAAGGGCTAGGACGCCTAAGCCCCAGCGCCACGTGGAGGGGAACGCAGCGAGCCGAATCCGCGTGATCATCTACGAGGATCTCCAATGTCCGGATTGCGCCGTATTCCGGAAAGCGCTGGACGAGACGTTGCTTCCACGCTACGGCGCAGTGGTGGCGTTTGAGCATCGTGACTTCCCACTCCCCAAACACTCGTGGGCCAAGGAGGCGGCTGTTGCAGCTAGGTATCTTCACGACCTGGACCCCGGAGCCGCTGCAGAATTCCGCCGGCGGGTTCAAGGGCGGATCAGCGAGATCAACGCCCGCGGCTTCCGCGCCGAATTGAGCGCATTCTGCCGCGACAAACGCCTTGATTCTGAGAAAGCGCTGGCCGCCCTAATGAATGATTCCTACAACCGCGCAGTCGACGCGGAGTTTCGAGAGGGTGTCGCGGCGGGCATCCGCAGGACACCAACCGTTGTAGTGGCTGGCAAGTCGTTCGTCGAGACCATCGACGTCAGCGAAGTTCAGAAGGTTCTCGACGCGCTGGTTGGACAGCCTCACGAGAGTCACCAATCAGAAAGGAAATAGCACAATGCAACGAAGATACTTAGCCGTTTTGTCCCTGGCCGCCCTACTGCTCCCCGCAGCGGTCCTGGCCTCAGACGCTCGCAAACCGAAGGAGGAAAAGTCCAAGGGCGAGATCCTCTCGGTCGGGGAGGATCGTCTGCAGCTCAAAACGAAGAAGGGCGCTGTCACGGTCCTGCTGACGAAAGAGTCACGAATCACCATGGGGAAGGCGGAATTGCCGACCGCGGCTCTGAAGCAAGGCGCGAAGGTGACCGTTGTGGGGACCCCGCAGCCGAACGGCGAGATCATCGCGCGCGAGATTCAGCTACCTTCTCCGGCTGCTCCCGCCCAGATGACCATGCCATCAGGGCACAGCGGACACTCTCACTAGGAGGCGTGAAAGAGACTATGTCCAAGCACCAACAAGCAAGTCCACAATCCATACGGGAACAAAAACGTGCTGAGTTTTCGGGCTCGCGACGAGCCGACACCAGACGCAAGAGAGTCCTACTCGGGCTGATCGTAGCCGCCCTTGGCGT
>DNFG01000346.1 GCA_003487005.1 Bryobacterales bacterium | reverse complement strand
GTGGCGGCGGGAATCGAGGCGGGCCTCGGGGCGGGCGAGGAGTTTAAGGAAGAGTTCGTTGACGAGGGCGGTGGCCTGGAGGGTGTGACCGGGACGTTCGCGGCGGAGGTAACTGGCGGCGAGTTCGCGAAGTTGTGGGTAGACGAGGGGGGCGAGGCGCTCGAGGGCGGTCCGATCGCCTGCGCCCCACTGGTTGAGTAAAACCGTGATGTCGGAGTCCATCGCCCGCTCTTTTGGGCGAGTGTAGCATTGAATGGGGCTATTGGGGTGGCGGGCGGCGGTCGAGGTGGAAGCCGATGGCTGCTTCGAGAGCGGCGCCGGCACGGAGGAGGGCGGCTTCGCCGAAGGGGCGGCCGATGAGTTGAAGGGCGGCGGGGAGGCCGGCTCTGGTCCAGCCACACGGGATCACAAGAGCGGGGAGGCCGAGGGCATTGATGCCGCGGGTGAGACGGGTGGTGATCATCCGAACGTCGTGGAGTTCGCCGGCCACATCGACGGTTTCGGCGCCGATGGGGGGTGCCGTGATGGGCGTGGCGGGCGTGAGGATGAAGTCTGCCTTCTTGAGGAGTTCAAGATGGACGCCGAGGATGCGTTTGCGGAGGCGTTGCGACTGAATGTAATGGGTTGCGGGGAGGGCGCGTCCGGTATCGAGGAGGGCGAGGGTATCGGGGCCGTAATCGGCGCGTCGCTTGCGCAGGTACGGCTCATGAACGGCGGCGGCTTCGCTGAGCAGGATGGCCTGGGCGACGACATTGAGTTGTTCGCCGTCGGGGACGCGGCCCATGACGAAGACCGCGCCACCGGATTCGGCCTGCTGCGCGGCATTCAGAACGAGGGCGCGGACTTCGGGGTCGATTTTTTCAAAGTAGAAGTTCTGGGGGAGGACGATCTTGAGGCCGGCGAGGGTGGCGCCTTCGAGAGAGTACTTCTCGCGGGGGCGATCGACGGAGGAGGCGTCGCGGGGATCGTGGCCGGTGAGGGATTCGAGCATCAGGGCGGCGTCTTCGACGGTGCGGGCCATCGGACCGGGGTGATCGAGGCTGAAGCCGAGGGGGAAGATGCCGTGCTTGCTGACGAGGCCGAAGGTGGGCTTGAGACCGACGACACCGCAGTAGGAGGCGGGGACACGGATGGAACCGCCGGTGTCGGTGCCGGTGGCGAGCATGGTCATGCCGGAGGCGAGGGCGGCGCCGGCGCCACCGCTGGAGCCGCCCGGGATCCGCTCAGGATCCCAGGGATTGCGGACGGGGCCATAGTGCGGGTTGTTGGACGTGATCCCGTAGGCGAACTCATGGAGGTGGGTTTTGCCGACCATGATGGCCCCGTCGTTGCGGAGCCGTTCGACGATGGCGGCGTCGAAGGCGGGGATGGCGTCGGCAAAGACTTTGGATCCGAAGGTGGTCCGGACGCCGGAAGTGCAGATCAGGTCCTTGTGGGCAACGGGAATGCCGTGGAGCGGGCCCCGGTCAAGGCCGGCGCGGAGTTCTTCATCGGCGTTCTTTGCGGCGGCCATGGCAGCCTCGGCGGTGACGGTGAGGAAGGCGTTGAGGCGCGGGTTTTCGGCCTCGATGCGATCGAGGCAGGCCTGGGTGAGTTCACAGGAGGAGAGAGCGCCGGAGCGGAGGGCGGCGCCGGCTTCGCGGACGGTGGGAAGGGGGGTCACCGGGGGGCCTCTTCGCCCGGGATCTCGGGCATGGTGACGACGTCCATCGGCTCCTCTTTCCAGTCGACCATGGCCATCATGAGGGAGAGTTTGCGGTCAATCGCGGCCAGTTTTTCGGCCTGGGCGTCGGTCAATTCCACGCCCCGGACGGCGGCGGCATCTTTCCAATCGGGCATGGTTTAATCATGGCATGAGCGTGCCGGCTGAACCCCACCCCCTGCCCCTGACGTCGCTATCGGAAGACGACCAACTGTTTCGCGATTCGGTGCGCCGGTTCGCTCGCGAGCAGATCGCGCCGCACGTCCGCGAGATGGACGAGCAGGCGAAGTTCCGGCCGGAAATTCTCGCGCAGTTTTTTGAACTGGGGCTGATGGGCATCGAGATTCCGGAAGAGTATGGTGGCGCCGGGGGGACATTTGTGCAGGCGCTGTTGGCGATCGAGGAGATCGCGGCGGTGGATCCATCGGCGGCGGTGATCGTGGACGTGCAAAACACGCTGGTCAACAACGCGGTGCTGCGCTGGGCGACGGACGAGCAGAAGCGCCGGTGGCTGCCGCGTTTGGCGCAGGACACGACGGCGGCGTTCGCGCTGTCGGAGGCGAATGCGGGTTCGGACGCATTCGCGCTGACGACGCGGGCGGTGGCGGACGGGGACAGGTATCTGCTCACCGGGCGAAAGTTGTGGATCACGAACGCGGCTGAGGCCGGGCTGTACCTGATCTTCGCCAACATCAACCCGGAAGCGGGCTACAAGGGGATCACGTGCTTCGTGGTGGGGCGCGGCGCGCAAGGTTTTTCGCTGGGGAAGAAGGAGGACAAGCTGGGCATCCGGGCATCGTCCACCTGCGAACTGATCCTGGACCAGACGCCGGTGGCGGCGGCGGACATCCTGGGCGAACCGGGGAAGGGGTACAAGATCGCGATCGAGGCGCTGAACGAAGGCCGGATCGGGATCGGGGCGCAGATGACGGGACTGGCGGGGGCGGCGCTGCGGCACGCGCTGGCGTATGTGAAGGAGCGGCGGCAGTTTGGACAGCCGCTGGCGGCGTTTCAGGCGGTGCAGTTCGACCTGGCGCGGATGGCGACGGACCTGGAGACGGCGCGGTTACTCGTGTTCAACGCGGCGCGATTGCGCGAGGCGGGGCGGCCGTTTCTGAAGGAGGCGGCGATGGCGAAGTACTGGTCGTCGCAGATCGCGGAAACGGTGGCATCGCGGGCGGTGGAGTTGTTGGGCGGTGTGGGCTTCACGCGCGATTATCCGGTGGAAAAGCTGTATCGCGACGCGAAAATCGGCCGGATTTACGAGGGCGCGACGAACATGCAGTTGATGACGATCGCGAAGCAGTTGCTGGCCTGAGCTATTCGGGCTCGGGAACATCCCCGGCGAGGCGGGCGGCGCGGAGGAAGTCAAAAGTCTCCTGCTTGGGGATGCCGGGTTCGAAACAGCGGCGGCAGCGGGCTTCGTAGGCGCCGGCGGCGCCGACGACAATCAGGTCATCGCCACCGGTGAGTCGTTGCGTGTGCTTGGCGGGATTGCCGCAACGCATGCAGATAGCGAGGGTTTTGGTGATGGACTCGGCGAGGCAGAGCAGGTCGGGCATGGGCGGGAAAGGCCGGCCCATGTAGTCGGTATCGAGGCCGGCGATGATGACCTGCTTGCCCGAGTCGGCGAGTTGCTGGGCGACGGTGACGAGTTCCTGGCCGAAGAAGTTGGCTTCGTCGACGCCGACGACCTGGGTGCGCCAGTCGAGGCGGGCAAGGATGCCGGCGGCGGCGTCAACGACTTCGCTCTTCATGCGGGAATCGGCGTGGCTGACGATTTCGTCGTCGGAATAGCGGCGGTCGAGTGCCGGTTTGAAGACCTGGACGCGCTTGCGAGCAATCATGGCCCGGCGGAGACGGCGAATGACCTCTTCGCTTTTGCCTGAAAACATCGGGCCGCAGACAACCTCAATCCAGCCCATGTGGCCGGTAACAAAATCCATGCAGTTCAGAATACGCGATAGCGCGGGGTCTCAGCGCGCGGGGAGGCGGTCGAGGATCTTCTCCTGGATCCACTTGCGGTCCCACCATTCGAGCGGATTGGTCTGAATGCCCTCGATTTGCATGCCGAAATGGAGGTGGTCGCCGCCGGCGAGGCCGGTTTCGCCGGATCGTCCGATCTCCTCGCCGCGGCGTACGGACTGTCCCGCCTTGACGGAGATCTCGCTCAGGTGGGCGTAGATGGATTGCAGCGTGTAGCCGTGATCGATCACGACGCAGAGGCCGTAAATGCCCAGGTCACCAGCGAAAACGATCTTGCCATGATTTGAGGCGGTAACGGGAGCGCGGGCGACCTTCGAGAGATCGAAGCCGAGGTGGACCTGCTCATCGACCTTGGCGCCATTGTAGATGTAGCTGCGGTAGTCGGCGAAGAGGGCTTCGACCTTGGTGTTGGAAAGCTGCTCGAAGGGATTCTCCCAGAGGAACCGGGGCTCGGACTGAAGTTTAAGGTCGGCAATGGTCTGATTGTTGGACCGTCGGATTTCCCTGTTGATGTGGAGGAAGCGGTCGAGCAGCGAGCCCTGCCCGCTGGGATCGAGACGGGGGACGATCTTTTCGAGGAAGGCGTCGGAAACGGGCAACTGGCGCTGGCGCCACTGGCGGGCGGCCACCTGCTGCGGGAAGGAGGCGGTGACCTGCGCGCCCGCCGGATTGCGGGCGAAGACGACGGCGTTGGTGGTGGCCGGGACATCGAAGGGGAACACAAACAGGCAGAAGCGGTCGCTATCAGAGGAACCGCCGGGGACTGGATAGCTGCGGAATTCGTAGTCGCCGACGCGGACGCCGGCCTCGGTCCAGTAGCCGGTGACGCGGAACGTGACGAGGCCGGCGCCGCCCACGGTCAGGTAGGCTCGATCGCCGGTTACGGTGAGCACGGGCGGGGCGAGGTTGACCTGAACATCACGGGCGAGGACATCGGTCCGGCCGCGGAAGTCGTTCGAGATCGTCTCGACGGTCAGCCGGGCGGGGCCCGAGCGGAAGCCCTGGCGGGGGTCGGCCTTGATCTGGACATCGAAGCGGGCCGCCGGTTCGCGTTTCTTCCAGAACAGCCAGCGGTCCGCGGGAGCTTCGACGGAGGCGGTGGTGAGCGAGGAGTCCTGTTCGAGTTTGACGCGCAGAGCGCGGATGCCGTGGGGATTACTGACGCGCACACCCACCTTGGTGGAGGCCCCCAGAATGGAGACATCCGGATCGAGGGCCAGTTCCGAAGAAGTGGACAGCAGGAAAAGCAGGGCCGGCGCCCCGATGAGGAGCAGGAGGGCGACGGCCAGGAAAGCGGTTTTCACACTTCCACTGTAATCCGCAACGCCGGGTCAGCTATAGAGGCGATCCCAGGAGCGCTCGTTGTCCCACTCCGAAGAAGGGGCGAAATAGCTGGTGCCGGGAGCCAGGTGCTGTTTGACGACGTCGTCGTTCAGTTCGACGCCGAGGCCCGGGCCTTGCGGCACCTTCGCGAAGCCTTTGTGGACGATGGGCTTGTCGATGCCAGTCACCATGTCCTCCCACCATTTCACTTCCTGGGAGTGGAATTCGAGGGCGAGGAAATTCTCGGTGGCGGCGGCGCAGTGCAGGTTGGCCATGAAACTGACGGGCGTTCCGGCGAAGTGCATGGCCATGGCATGGCCGTACTCCATCGCCATGTCGCCGATCTTCTTGGTTTCGAGCAGGCCGCCGGAACTGGCGAGGTCGGGGTGGACGATATCGACGGCGTGGTTCCGGCAGAGTTCGATGAAGGGTTCCTTGAGGTAGATGTCCTCGCCGGTGAGCGTGGGGATATTGATGGCGTCGGTAATCTGCTTCCAGAGATCGGTGTACATCCAGGGGATCATGTCCTCGACGAAGGCGAGGTTGTACTTCTCGAGAGCTTTGCCGAGGCGGATGCAGGAATTGACGCCGATGTGGCCGAAGTGGTCGGCGGCAAGGGGGATGTCCCAACCGACGACCTCGCGAACGGCACCACAATAGTCGGCCATCAGCGCGACTCCTTTTTCGGTCAGTTCCATACCAGTGAACATGTGCTGAATGCGGGAGGTGTTGCGGGATGTGACGCCGAGCGGAGCGGTGACGGCGCCGGGGATCTTCTCGACGAGACCGACGCCGAGATCCATCTTGAGGAAGGTGTAGCCCTCGTCGCGGCGCTGCTTGAGGCGCTGGCCGTAGATTTTGGGATCGGGCGATTCGGTGGTGTCACAGTAGAGTCGGATCGAGTCGCGGAACTTCCCGCCGAGCATCTGGTAGGCGGGGACATTATAGGCTTTGCCGGCGAGATCCCAGAGCGCCATCTCGATGCCGCAAACGCCGCCCGCCTGCCGGGCGTGAAAGCCGAACTGCTTGATTTTGCGGAAGATGCGATCGACGTCACAGGGGTTTTCGCCGATCAGCCTCGACTTGAGCATCAGCGCGTAGGTGGGCGAGGCGCCATCGCGGACTTCTCCAAGCCCGTGAATGCCCTGGTTGGTTTCCAGACGGATGAGCGGGCAGCGCATTGGAGCGCCGACGACGTGGGCGACGCGCAGGTCGGTGATCTTCAGTTCGGAGGGTTTCGAGGCGGTCCGGACGTTCTCCTGCCAGCCGAGCAGATCCTTTTCGGACCAGAAGGCGCCAAGGGTGGCGGCGCCTGCGGCGGAACCGAGGAAGCGCCGGCGCGACGTGTGGAAGCGGTTTTTTTGCCATTTTTGGGTCATTTCGGTTCTCCTTTAGCGGTTCGGACGCGGCTTCATGCGCATTTTGGAACCTTGCGCCTCGGCCCATTTGTTGAACTCGTCGATCATCTGGGGGCTCCACTGGGTGTCGATCTGTCCGGGGGTGTACTTCTGTTCGCGGAGCATCTGGTGGCCCCAGCGGTCGCGCAGTTGGGTCAGTTCGGAATCGTCGGCCACCTTTTCGGCGAGTTGGGCGGGCACGAAGACGATACCCTCGGGGTCCGAGATAACGATGTCGCCGGGCAGCACGGTGACCTCGCCGATCCGGATGGGCACGTTGATCCCGGCGAGAGTGGCGTCGGCAAGGAAGGAGGGGTCGAAGTCGCGGGCATAGACCTTGAATCCGGGGATACCCATAATGCCGGTCACATCACGGACCGCGCCATCGACGACGATACCGGTTCCCGTCTTGGTCATGATGGACGTGGCGAGGTTGTCGCCGATGATGGTGCCGTCCTTGATTTTGCCGTAGAGGTCCACAACCATCACGTCGTCTTTGACGAGGGCGTCGATGACCCAGGAGTTCTGACCGCTAGAGACGCGTCCTTCCCTCTTGGCCTGCTCATTGACGAAGTTATTGAGGTCGGGGCGGAGGGGGAGGAAAGCGGCGGTGACGGCGCGGCCGACGAGGCGTTCGGCGCCCTGGACGTTGACCGTCTTCCAGCCGCGCTCGAACTGGAGGCGGTAGCCGGCGGCGCGAAGAGTGCCCCAGGCCTCTTCGGCCGACACGTTCTTGAGCCGCAGCAGGACTTCGTCGGGGACCTTGGGGCGGCCGTCGGGGAAGCGTTCCCCCGTCCAGTCGCGGGTCACGGCACGGCGCATGTCGTCGTTGAACAGGCCGAGTTGTGCGTGAGCGGGCGTGGCCCAGAGCAGGGCGGCAAACAGGGTGGCGGCGGTCAGTGCGGATCTCATCGTCGTGGAGTCTCTCCCTCGAGGTCGTTCAGTGTCGTTCCTCGGCCACACCCGGAGGAGGCGGCCTGGAATTGCCGCCTATTTTGTCAAACTGAGCGCGCTGCCACAATCGGGCGGTTGAACTGGTGAAAGGGTTCGTGAGACCCTGAAATGGAAGCGTAACGCAGCCCGTTTCCCCCCCGTTTATTGGTTATGCATAGCCCTGTTATTCCGGCGGTCCTACTCGCCCTGTTCATCCCTTCACTCCCCGCTCAAGAGTCGCCTGCCAAGCCAGGCGAACCGGAGGCGGCAGAGGAGAACGGCTATGAGGTGCCGGCGGAGGGCAGCCTGCAGTGGAAGCCGCTGCTGCTGCAGAACGGCCTGTTCCTCGCGAGCCAGCATGCCTTCCGCTTCGGGACGCAGGAAAAGACCCGCGCCCAGTTTGGCGGCCCGTTCCTGAAGGACTACGTCAACTCACTCAAGGGATTCAGTGGCTGGGACGATGGCGACGAATGGCTGGCGAACTACCTGGGGCACCCGCTTCAAGGTTCGGTGTACGGCCATACTTACCTGCAGAACCACAGCCGCGAGAAGTACATTCCGGTCAACTTCAAGTCGAAGGACTACTGGCAGAGCCGGTTCAAGTCGATAGCTTGGATGGCGGTGGCCAGTACTCACTACGAGTTGGGTCCATTCGGGGAGGCGGCCTTCGGCAATGTCGGATTGAGCCCGGGAACGAAGGGGGCGGTGGACCTGGTGATTACCCCGACCCTGGGTCTCGCCACGCTTGTGGTGGAGGACTTCGCGGACGCGAAAATCGTCATGCCCATCGAGCGGCACATACAGAACAGGTTCGTCCGGCTGACGGTCCGGAGCCTCTTCAACCCGGCCCGTTCGATGGCCAACCTGCTGCGATTCAAGGTACCGTGGCACCGTGACACGCGCGCCGGGGTCGGATTTCAGACGAACGCCTTCCCCGGAAGCGGGCGGCCCCGGTGAAGAGCCTCTGCGTGTATTGCGGGTCGAGTACGAACGTGCCGGAGCCCTATTTCGAAGCGGCGCGCGAACTCGGGACGGCCATCGCGAAAGCGGGGCACCGGGTTGTGTATGGCGGAGCGCATGTTGGGTTGATGGGTGCGGTGGCCGATGCGGCGCTTGCCCTGGGCGGTCCGGTGACCGGCGTCATCCCCAGGGCACTGATCGCACGGGAAGTGGCGCACGGCGGCCTGACCGACCTGCACGAGGTCGAGTCCATGCACGACCGAAAGGCGCTGATGGCGGAACTCAGCGACGCTTTCATCGCTCTCCCAGGCGGCTATGGCACTTTCGAGGAACTGTTCGAGATCATCACCTGGAAGTTGCTCGAGTTCCACCGCAAGCCGGTGGTTCTGCTCAATACCGGGGGATACTACCGCCATTTGCTGGACTTTCTCGACCACGCCGCCGCAGAGCAGTTCATCCGGCCCGCCCACCGGGATCTCGTGCTGGTAGCTGGGACCGTTGATCAGGCCCTCAATCTGGCCCTGCAAACCCCTTGAGACCTTTTCGCGACGTTTGCATCCATAATTGAAGGACGCCGCCATGTTCAGCACCATCCGGGAACAGATCCAGACTATCTTCCGGGAAGACCCGGCCGCCAAGAGTGTGCTTGAGATCTTCCTGTGTTACCCCGGCTTTCATGCGACGGTATTTCACCGCCTCTCGAACCGGTTGTACCGATGGGGTGTTCCACTTCTTCCGCGGGTGATCAGCCAGTTCGCCCGGTGGATGACGGGGATCGAAATCCACCCCGGCGCGACGATCGGACGCCGCTTCTTCATCGACCACGGCATGGGCGTCGTGATTGGCGAGACGACCATTATCGGCGACGACTGCCTCATTTATCAGGGAGTCACGCTGGGAGGCACGGGCAAAGAGAAGGGGAAGCGGCATCCGACTCTGGGTAACCGGGTTGTGGTGGGCGGGGGTGCAAAAGTATTGGGCAATATAGAGATTGGCGACTGCGTCCGGGTTGGCGCGGGTTCTGTGGTCTTGAAGTCAGTGCCTCCCTACTCGACCGTCGTCGGGATCCCCGGGCGGATCGTCCGCAGCCGCTCGGACGAGGAAGAAGTGCTGGAGCACGGCAAACTGCCGGATCCGACCGGGCAAACGATCGATGATCTGACCCGTCGCGTGCAGGATCTTGAGCGCACGATCCAGGAGATCATCTCCCGCCGCGAGCACGTCTAAGTTATTCTGGTTGTTTGTCTACCACCACCGCACTCCAGTCCGTTCACCTCTTCCCTTTCGAACAGTATTGGTGGTTCTATGTGGCGTTTACGCTGCTGGTGATCGGCCTGCTGGCTCTCGATCTGGGCGTGTTTCATCGCAAAGCCCACGCTGTGGGCATGCGGGAAGCCGCGATCTGGTTTGTCATCTGGACCTGTCTGGCACTGGTCTTCAACTACGGTTTCTACCAGTACGCGCTCTGGCGCTTCCCGCAGGTCGATGAACTGATGGCCGTCGCGGGGTTTGACCCCGCGACGGCGGCGAAGCAGGTGGGGCTGGAATTCCTCACCGGATTCATCCTCGAGAAGTCGCTCAGCGCCGACAACATGTTCGTTTTTGTTGTCGTATTCCAGTATTTCGGCATCCCTCGCGAGTACCAGCACCGCGTGCTGTTTTTCGGGATTCTGGGCGCGCTGATCTTCCGGGCCGCCTTCATCGCCGTGGGCAGCCTGTTGATCCAGTTTCAGTGGGTGATCATCGTTTTTGGCGTCTTCCTGATCTTCACCGGGCTGAAGATGATGTTTGCGGGCGACGAGAAGGTCGAACCGGAGAAGAACTTCGTGATCCGCATGTTCCGGCGCTATGTTCCGGTGACTTCGCATCTCAAGGGACAGCGCTTCTTCACCATCGAGAACGGCCGGCGCATGGCGACGCCCCTGCTGGTGTGCCTGCTGTTTCTGGAAATGACTGACATCGTGTTCGCGGTGGATTCAGTGCCTGCCATCTTTGCGGTCACCCGCGAGCCGTTGATTGTGTACACCTCGAACGTCTTCGCGATCCTGGGTCTGCGCAGTCTCTTCTTCCTGCTGGCAGGCGCGATCCACCTGTTCCACATGTTGAAATACGGACTGGCGATCGTGCTGATTTTCGTGGGGCTGAAGATGGTCTGGCTGAACAAGTTGTTCGGCGGACACTTTCCGATCGCGCTCTCGCTGGGTATCATTCTGGGCGTGATCGCGGGCTCAATCGTGCTGTCGCTGGTTTTCCCGAAGAAGCCGGCGCCGGAATCAGACTGACCGGGAGGCGAACCATGCTGTTGATGACGCTGGCGTTGCTGGCGGCGTCTGGTTTCGACGACGTCGCATTCATGGCAGGATACTGGCGGGGCGAAATGGGCCCGACCGTGATCGAGGAGGTCTGGCTCCCTCCGGAGGGGGACGCGATGCATTCAGTCTTCCGGATGGTGCGCGGCGGGAAGACGGCGTTCACGGAATTCCAGTCCATCGAACTCCGGGAAGGGGATTTGGTGCTGCATTTGCGGCATTTTCATCCCGGATTGAAGGCCTGGGAAGAGGCCGATGGCGCCCTGAGATGGCGTATCGAGCGAACCGGCCCGAATATGGCCGTGTTCCGGCAGCAGGGTGCGGAAACACGGCTGGAATACCATCGCGAGGGCGACCGGCTCACGGTCACGCTGGTCAAGGAAGGCAAGCGGCAACCCTTCCCGTTCCGCCTGGTCAGGGAGTTCTGAAGTGACCCGGAGGCAAATGTTGATGAGCGCGGCGGCACTGGCGCAGCCCCGGCGGGAGCTATTTGTCTGTGGTTGGGATGAACTGATCGCGCTGGACGCGAGCGGCGAGTCGCCGGTGAAGACCTGGAGCTGGAAGGCGGAAGCCCGCGAGGACCTCCCGGCGGAATACCGGAAGCTGTTCCGGACCATTGACGAGTGTAAGCCCGTGGCGGGCGGGCGGGTTTTGATCACCGCTTCGAGCGACGGTGTGGCGCTGATCGAGCGGCCATCGGGGCGGGTGGTGTTCTGGGCGGCCGGCGCGAACGCCCACTCCGCCGAGATGCTACCCGGGGGGCGGATCGCCGTGGCCTGTTCGGTCCGGCAGCGGGGAGGGAACCGGGTGGTCCTGTTCGACAGCCAAGTTCCTGAGAAGGAGCTGGCCTCGACGCCGCTCTACTCGGGTCACGGTGTCGTCTGGGATGAGACCCGCGAGACTTTGTGGGCGCTCGGAGGACGGGTTCTGGCGGCACTGGCCGCGGATTTGCAGGTGAAGGCCGAGTATGAACTGCCGGACGAGGGGGGCCACGATCTCTGGACCATCCCCGGGACAGACCGGCTGGGGGTGACGACTCACGACGGGGTCTGGGAGTTTGATCGCGCAAGCCGGGTCTGGCGGCGCCATCCCTTGCTGGGCGGCCGTGCCCACGTGAAGAGTGTTTCGGTTCACCCCGTGAGTGGAGAGACCGTCTATATCGAAGCCGAATCGCCCAACTGGTGGTCGGAACGGCTTGAGTTCCTGGCACCCCGGCGGACGCTGCGTCTGCCCGGTGAGCGGCTGTACAAGGCGCGCTGGACACTCTGAGCCAGGCCCGGAGGCCCCCGGAAAGCCGGGGAAGGCGGCCCGCAAGTGATAATCTAGGTGTTTGAGGTCTTTATTCAATCATGGCTAAACTTTCCATTCGCGATCTCGACTTGAAGGGCAAACGCGTGTTCATGCGCGTCGATTTTAACGTTCCGCTGGCCAATGGCGGGCAGGAAATCACGTCGGACAAGCGCATCAAGGCGGCTTTACCGACGATTCAGTATGCGCTGGAGCGTGGCGCGGGTCTGGTGCTGGCTTCGCATTGCGGCCGGCCGAAGGGCAAAGTCAATCCGGAGATGAGCCTGAAGCCGGTGGCCGCGCGCCTCGCGGAGCTGCTGGGCAAGCCCGTGCGGATGGCGCCCGACTGCATCGGACCGGTGGTCGAGGCGATGCTGCCGGCGCCTGGGGAGGTCCTGCTGCTGGAAAATCTGCGGTATCACGCCGAAGAAGAAAAGAACGACCCGGAATTCGCCAAGCTCCTCGCCGCGCTGGGCGAAGTGTATGTGAACGATGCCTTCGGGACGGCCCACCGCGCGCACGCCTCCACCGAGGGCATCATCCAGTTCCTGAAACCCGCAGCCGCCGGTCTGCTGATGGAGAAGGAGCTCGAGTATCTCTTCAAGTGCACCCAGTCGCCGGAGCACCCCTGCGTGGGCATTCTTGGTGGCGCGAAGGTGTCCGACAAGATTGAAGTCATCGAGAACTTGCTGAAGTTCGTCGACCGGCTGCTGATCGGCGGCGCGATGGCGTACACGTTCGCCAAGGCCCAGGGCTTGCCGACCGGCAAGAGCCTCGTGGAAGAGGACAAGGTCGAGTTGGCGAAGGAACTGCTTGCGAAAGCGGGCGACAAGCTGATGCTTCCGACGGATCACGTCGTCGCGGAGTTGTTCGAGGCCGATGCACCGAACGAGGTTGTCACCGAGATCCCGAACGGCAAGATGGGCATGGATATCGGCCCCGCCACCCGGGCAGCGTTCGCGGAAGTGCTGGGCGCGGCCAGGACGATCATCTGGAACGGCCCGATGGGCGTGTTCGAGAAGAAGCCCTTTGATGCCGGGACGGTGGCCGTGGCCGAGGCGGTGGCGAATTCCGGGGCGCTGTCGGTGGTCGGCGGCGGCGATTCGGAGAAGGCGGTCAAGCAGGCCGGGCTGTCCGACAAGATCAGCCACATTTCGACGGGCGGCGGGGCGTCGCTCGAATTTTTGTCCGGACTCACACTGCCTGGGGTGGCGGCGCTGACGGACAAGTAAAGGCTGAGTTCTGCGAAGTCATGGGGGCCGCCTCGCGCGGCCCCCATTTTTGTGTTCGCCGTGGCGGTATCCAAAGATCGTCAACCGGCTATTGGGGTCCGGCCTGGGGCAAAAACCATTTAGAATCAACGCTGCTGGCGGCTATTGGGTCCCCGGCACCAATTTACCAATTTATCAGTTGGTTCTCAAGAAGGAGAGTGCTAGATGTCTTCGCCGGCGGGCTCGGGCGCGGACTGGACGGCCAGATAGCGCTCGCGGGACTCCAGGATGCAGCGGCGGGCCTCGCGCGGACCGCCCCAACCCTGCATGACCGCCACGCGTCCTTCCAGTTCCTTGTAGATGGTGAAGAAGTGCTCCAGTTCGCGCCGGACGTGGGCAAAGACCTGGTCCATCGTGTGGATCTGGTCGTAGCGGGGGTTGCGGGTCGGCACCGCGATAATCTTCTGGTCGTTTTCCTCGCGGTCCACCATATTGAGGACCCCCACCGGGCGAACCTCGATCAGGCAGCCAGTGAAACTCGCTTCGGAGACCAGCACGAGGACGTCCAGAGGGTCATTGTCCTCGGCCAGAGTGCCGGGGATGAAGCCGTAGTCGCCCGGATAGTGCATCGGAGAGTAGAGGGAGCGGTCCAACCGGAAGAGTCCGAGGTCACCGTCGTATTCAATCTTGTTCGCAGAGCCCTTCGGGATCTCGATAATCGCCCGGACGAGTTCGGGGCTCTCCGGGCCCGGATCCAGATCATATAAACGCGTTAGCACAGCCGTCAGAGTAGCAAACATGCAGGCGTTTCGCCAAAGTTTCGCCCAAGGTACTCCTAAAGTACGGCAAATAAAAAGCGAAAACAAAAAAAGACTTGCTCTCTGGTCCATGACCTCAGTATGATCCTATCAGGCACTATTCGGACCGAATCGACATAGATCGGCCTAAAATGAACCAGAGCGCCCCATCTCGAACCGAAGTGGAGAATCCCCGGGGTTTTCTGTCCGCACGAGTGGACGCGAACGGCCGGATCAAGCTGCCGGCTCGGTTTATCGAGTATTTGGAACAACTTCCAAGCAAGCGGATGTACATCACGCAGATCAACGGGATGGCGAGGATCTACATGAACGGGTCGTGGGAACGAACCTTGGACCAGTTCATGCTGGAGCCGAAGAAGCGGAAAGCGCTTGAGTTGGTTGCGGCGAAGTACGGCGAGGACGTGGAAGTGGACAAGACGGGAAAGATTACGTTGCCGCAGGCTCTGCGCCGGGAGTTGGAGCTGGAAGGCGAGACGATCCAGATGTTGTTTGACCGGGATGTGGCGCGGATCTACAACACGGTGCAGCATGACAAGGCGACGGAAGCAGCCGAGGCATTCGTGAGCGAGTTCATTGAGGAGGCCGAGGAGTTCGGGTTGATCTGATGTATGGAGCAGGAACACTACCCCGTTCTGTGGCAAGAGGCGCTGGAATGGCTGGCGCCGAAGCCGGGGTCCGTGTGGGTGGATGTGACCTGCGGGTTGGGCGGGCACACGTTGCTGCTGGCCGGACTGCCAGAGACGGCGCGGGTGATCAGTCTGGACCGGGACGCGGAATCGCTGGCGAAGGCCCGGGCGCGGGCGGAGGCGGCCGGAGTCGCGGAACGGATCACGTTCCGGCAGAGCCCTTTTTCGCGGTTGCGCGCCACGCTGGACGCGCTGGAATGCGGTCGCGTGGATGGATTGTTGTGCGACCTGGGGGTCAGCCGCTGGCAGTTGACGGATCCCGAACGGGGGTTCACGTTCCAGCAGGCGGGACCGCTGGATATGCGGATGGACCGGTCGCAGGAGTTGACGGCGGCGGATCTGGTGAACCGCGCCTCGGAACTCGAATTATCGGATTTGTTTTATCACTACGCGGAAGAAAGGAGGGCGCCCCGAAAGATAGCCAAAGCCCTGGTTCGAGCACGGCCGGTGCGCGACACCCGTCATCTGGCGGAGATCGTGGCCTCGGCCGTGCCGCGGACCGGAAAACTGCATCCGGCGACGCGGGTATTTCAGGCGTTGCGGATGGCGACGAACAGCGAACCGGAGGAACTGGACGCCCTGCTGGAGCAGGGACCGGAGTGCGTGAAACCGGGGGGGCGGTGGGTGGTGATCGCCTTTCAGTCGTTGGACGACCGGAAGGTGAAACAGGCATTCCAGCGGTTGGGACGGAGCGGCGCGGCGCGAATCCTGACCCGGCATGTGGTGCGGCCGGGGGAAGCGGAAGTGAGAGAGAACGCGGCGAGCCGCAGTGCGGTGCTGCGCGCATTGGAGATGGTTTGACGGCCGGGAATGACCGGCTTTGGAGGAAAGAGCGATGACCAGTCTGGCGGGTTTGTACGATTGGCTGGTGGCGGGCAAGGCGGCGAGCGGCGCGGAAGAGCGCGGCGATACGCCGGATTACCGCCTGCGGGCGCTGCCCCGGGAAGACATTCTGCTGTTTGTGAAGGACATTGACAACGACCACGTGGTGGCCGTGCGGGACAAGAGCGACTGGATGGCGTCGTTGACGATGGTGGTGATGGTGCTGGTGACCAGCCTGGTGCTGATCTCGCTGCTATTGCCGGGCGGCTACGCACTGGTAGATCGGAAGAGCG
>DNFG01000204.1:5986-16723 GCA_003487005.1 Bryobacterales bacterium | reverse complement strand
AACTGAACAGCGCCGGGACCATCCCGCATTGGGCCCTCCTCGAACCCGGCTACGGCATCATCCTCCGGATTCTCAATCCCCTGGACTACGCCAATCTGGTCCCCTGGGTCCGGACTGTTACCCGCATCGCCGATATCGCGGGCTGGCTCGGCATTCTCCTGGCCATCCTCATCGTTCTCTTTCACGCCAGGTCCTTCGTCCACTCTCTCTCCACCCTCGTCATCCTCCTCTCCCTCGTCCTTTTCGTTGCCGCCAGCGCGCGGGGCTTCTGGGCCGATGCCTACTCGTACCCACGCGCCTACACCCCCCTGCTTGGTCTCCTCGCCTGGGAAGGCTGGAAGCGGCGCCAGTTCTGGTGGGCTCTCCCCCTGCTGGCCGTCACCGCCAGGATTCTCTACCAACTCACCCCCCAAGTCTCCTATTCGTTCCGCTGGCTCCTTGGCGCCTGATCCTGCGATACAGTAGGGCCAAGCCCCTTTGAAAGGACTCCCACCTTTGCCCCATCGCCCCATTGAAGCCTGCGGGGTTATCGGCGACCTCCATTCCGTCGCCCTCGTCGCCATGGACGGCTCCATCGACTGGTGCTGCCTCCCCCGCTTCGACTCCCCCAGCCTATTTGCCGCCATCCTCGATCACGAAAAAGGTGGCTTTTTCCGAATCGCGCCCGTTCACGCCGGCGCCAACCGGCAGATGTATCTCCCGGAAACCAACGTCCTCCTCACCCGCTTCCTCCGCAAGGAGGGCGTTGGCGAAGTCGTCGATTTCATGCCCGTCCACGAAGAGGGCGTCTCCTCACGCCCCGAGAAGGTTCACGAAATCGTCCGCATCGTCCGCGCCGTCCGTGGCTCCGTCACCTTCCGCCTCGAATGCCTCCCCGCCTTCGACTATGCCCGCCGCCCCCACTCCTTCTCCCCCGTCCCCGGCGGCCTCGTCTTTTCCAGTGGACCTGAACGCGTCGCGCTGCTCAGCGAAATCCCCCTCCGCGTCGAAGGCGATCGCGTCCTTGCCGAATTCACGCTCGGTCCCGGCGAATCCGCTTCCTTTGCCCTCCGCTACGTCGAGGGCCGTGACGACCACGAACTTCGGGCGCCCATCAACTGCAATCAGCTCCTCGACGAAACCGTCCGCTACTGGCGCCGCTGGCTCGATCACTGCACCTACCAGGGCCGCTGGCGCGAAAAGATCATCCGCTCCGCCCTTGTTCTCAAACTTCTCACCTACCGCCCCACCGGCGCCATCGTCGCCGCGCCCACCTGCTCCCTCCCCGAGGAGATCGGAGGCGAACGCAATTGGGACTACCGCTACACCTGGATTCGCGATGCCGCCTTCACCGTCTACGCCTTCCTCCGGATCGGCTTCCATGAAGAGGCCGCCGCCTTCATGGACTGGGTGGAACACCGCGTCAAGGAAGTCGAAGACGTCAACGGCCCCCTCAACATCATGTATGGCATCGATGGCCGTCATGAGCTCACCGAGGAAACTCTCCCTCACCTGTCCGGTTACCGGGACTCCACCCCCGTCCGCATTGGCAATGGCGCCTATAACCAGCTCCAACTCGATATCTATGGGGAAGTCATCGATTCCATCTACCTCTTCGACAAATACTCCACCCCCGTCAGCTATTCGCTCTGGCGCCACCTTCGCCGCATGCTCGACTGGGTCTCCCGCAATTGGGAACTCCCCGACGAGGGTATCTGGGAGGTCCGGAGCGGCCGCCAGCACTTCGTCTACTCCAAACTTCAGTGTTGGGTCGCTCTCGATCGCGGCCTCCGTATCGCCGACGCCCGCAGCCTCCCGCTCGAACGCGACCGCATCCAGCGCGAACGCGACCGCATCTACGAAGCCATCATGGAACGCGGTTGGGATCGAGACAAAGGCAGCTTCGTCCAGTCCTTCGAATCCAAATCCCTCGATGCCTCCAATCTCATGATGCCCCTCGTCCACTTCATCTCCCCCAGGGACAAGAGAATGCTCGGCACGCTCGACCGCATTATGGAAACCCTCGTTTCCGACTCCCTCGTCTACCGCTACCAACTCGAAGGCGTCCACTCCACCGACGACGGACTCCGCGGCGAAGAAGGTACCTTCTCCATGTGTACCTTCTGGCTCGTCGAAGCTCTCACCCGCGCTGGCCGTGTCGATGAGGCTCGCTTCATCTTCGAAAAAATGCTCACCTACTCCAACCACCTCGGCCTCTACTCCGAGGAAATCGGACCCACCGGCGAAGCCCTCGGCAACTTCCCCCAGGCTTTCACCCACCTCGGCCTCATCTCGGCCGCCGTCAACCTCGACAGGACTCTCGGCACAAAATACAGCTCCCGCTGATCCCTCCGCGCTCCACCGGAGTCCAGGCGGGAGATTCTCCTCCTGACCGTTCAGCCGCCAGCCATTCAATCGTCGGTTCGGGCGACGAGGGGGGAAGAACCAGAATCGATCCCGGGCGTGGGGGCGACTATGCAGGTAGTCCGGCTATACTAGCTCGTAACCATGGCAGCGAACCCTCATGACGTTCTTTCGAAACTCGAGGCGCTGGGCGATGAGAGAGTCCGCGCCCAGAACAGAAGGAATGGAGCGGGCGAGGATCAGTTCGGCGTCCGCCTGGGCGATATCCGAAAAGTCGCCAAGTCGCTCAAAGTAGACCACACGCTGGGCCTGGCGCTCTGGGCGACCGGCAACCTGGATGCTCGCCTCGTGGCTATCCTCGGCTTCCAACCGGCGAAACTGACCGAGGACGATCTGGATGGGTTAGTGCGGTCGGCGCGGTTCGCGCAACTGGCGGACTGGCTGAATGCCTATGTCGTGCGCAAGCATCCCGGCAAGGAGGCCCTGCGCCGGAGATGGATGGCCGATCCCGATCCATGGGCCGCCCGGGCTGGATGGGATCTCACGTCCGAGCGCATCGGGCGCAGCCCGGATGGACTCGACCTGCCAGCACTTCTGGACCGGATCGAGGCTGAAATGGGGTCCGCCGATCCGGCGGCGCAATGGACGATGAACTTCTGCCTGGCCGGAATTGGAATCCACTTCCCCGAACACCGCCAGCGGTCCATCGCGATCGGCGAGGCTCTGGGAATCTATCGCGACTACCCCGTTTCCAAGGGTTGCACTTCGCCATTTGCCCCGATCTGGATCCAGGAGATGGTTCGCCGCCAAGGCTGATGGCGGGCGGTGAGGGGTTTGTTGCGCGGGCCCCGGCTGAGGTATAGTTTCCAGCAGCACAGGTCTTCTGACCTGAACACGGCGATTGGAAATCAGGAGGACAGTGCCGTGATCACTATATCGGCATCTGTGGGGCAAGGCGGGGTCAACCGGAGTGGGGACGTTCTGACAATTCAGAAAGCCCTCAACCAAATCCCGCCAAACAAGGGCGGAGCGGACCCCAAGTTGAAGGAAGATGGGCTGGTTGGGCCCAAGACAATCGGGGCCATCCTCAAGTTCCAGACCGTCAACACCGGATTGGTAAAAGACGGGCGCGTCGACGCCGGCGGCCAGACTCTGGCCCGGCTGAACGTCGTCCTGGCGACTGCGCCAGGCCCCAAGCCGGGGCCAGGACCTCAGCCTCCCGCCCCCAATTTCACCGACCAGAACCTTTATCTTGGCGGCGGACCATCGCCGAACGATATCAAGCAGGATGCTTTCGGGGACTGCTACTTCGTGGCGACGCTCGGCGCCGTGGCGCAGCAGAATCCACAACTGATCAAGAACGCCATCCACTACGACGCCGCGTCCCAGAAGTTCCGCGTCAAACTGCATGACCTGAAGGGCAATGTGAAGTACATCTGGGTGACCCAGGCCGAACTTGAGGACAACGTCAAGCGCCACGGCGGAAGCTATGTCGATAACACGGGCAAGTATGAGCGCACTTGGCCTACGGTGATCGAGACCGCCTATGCCAAGATGTTCGACACCAATCCCCAGGATGGCCTCGGGCAGGGTTACCAGAAAATCATCAATGGCGGCTGGCCCTCGGACGCCATGGTCGCGATAACCGGAAGTCCCGGCACCGAAATGAGGTACCAATACTACCCAAAACTCGGACTGGCCGGTTCCGTCGCTGTCCTGGGCGCCAGGGTCTCCGTCTCATTGACACTCAAGAAAAGCGTGACGCTCTGGGTCGTTCCCGAAAAGGATACCCGCAATTTCTGGCAGATCCTGACCGGCGCTCCGGTGCCTCAGGATGGACTCGTTGACGACCATGTCTACGCCGTCGTTTCGCTCGCCCGAAACGGCACGGACTGGAAAGTCACCGTCAGGAATCCCTGGGGCCACAATGTGAATGTCGGCGAGGGCCGGGACACCAAGTCGGCCCATATCACCGTCTCACTGCAGAAACTTGTGCAGACAGGCGGTCTGGAAGCATTTCAGGTGAGCAAGTAAACAAAAAGAGGGAGAGATGGGCAAATGGAAATTATGGTCAAGCGTCGTTGTCATGGCGTTTTGCGCCTGGGGGTGCGGCATGGCTGAGACGCGGGTGATTCAGCCGAAACCCCCGGATGGGGCCAAAGAGGTTCAGGCTTCCGGCGAGACCAGGAGTCTTGATGCGGAAGTAAAGACATTCCTGCGCGACGAATTCACGATCGTCTCCGCCCGCTATTTTCAGCCGGCGAGCGAGATCCCCTGGATCTCTATCTCGAAATCGGTACAAAACCAGATGGCGGAGAAGTCGTTCAAACGAACCATGTTCGAGTGGTACGAACCGGGGCTCGACTTCGTGGAAGTGTATCCGCAGGAAAAAAACCGCGGCGCATTTGCACTCGCGATCCCCAAGGAAAGCCGGCTGGACTCTGTCCGCTTGATCGGCTTCTACGTCTTGAGCGCCCCTTCCGCCGCTAAGTGAGCCGCCGCGAGGTGAGACGGCAGGGCCGCAAGGCCCCCGGACCCGGGCTCACCCCCAGGCAGGGCTCGTCTCCAGCCCGCCAGCCCGTGCGGATCACCTCAATGCGGGCCGGCCCAGGTTACTCGCGGTTTGCGCCTCGTTGAAGTGAGCTGCGCCCGGCCCATGCCACGAATTCAGGCCTGCCCACGGGGTTCACAACCCCTTCACGCCCCATCGGGCACTGCGCTACCATGGTCCTGGCCGCGCCACTATGCCCCCTCCGCCGGTTCCGTCCCACCGTCCCGATTTTGCCAATCCCCACCATGTCTCGCTGATTCTTCGTCACAGGAACAAGATCCTGGTGAGCCCCCAGTTCATTCTCAGCCGCCAGCTTCAGCAATTCCTGGACATGCTCGTGATGGCGGCCCTTGAAAGCGGGGCTCAACCATCAAGTGAAACCGCCACCAACGGGGAAGCCCGCCGGCCTCCCTCCCAGCTCGCCCCCGCGAACCATGCGATGGTCCGCCCCGATCCCTCCCGCCTTCGCAAGAAGCTGAACCAGTACTATAATTCCGGTGGCGTCTGGGACACCGTCCGCTTCACCCTGCGCAACGGCGGCCGTGTCCTTGATATCGAGTTCCTTCCCGAAGGCCACGCCGCCGGTCCGGCAGTAACCACGAAGTTCCCGCCCCCCTGGGCTCCGCCGCTCCGGACCCTCATCCTGATCGCACTCGCCGCCACCGCGCTTGTCGCTCTCGCGGCGGTAGCCTGCCAACGATTCTAGGCGCCAACCCGCATCCTTTCCCGAATGCCGTGCCGGATCGCTGCCCATCATGGCAGCAGCGACATGGCGGTACCCCCAGCTCGAAGCCTGAGGTCACCGCCGCCGGCCGTCCACCATTGCAGCCTCCGGTCCACCACATTGACGGGTGGGAGCCGAGGAAGAATGACTGGTGTCTGCTGTTGGCTCGGACTGACTCTCGTCGCCGCCGGCATGGCGCAGACGTACTTCCACACGCCACCTGACCAATCGAAGGAGCCGCGCAGCTTTCACAGGAGCCTGGAAACCTCGCCGGACTCGCTGGTGTACCGAAGCAAGCCCGTCATCAGCCATGTCCCCCGCCTGCTCCATGCCGGGCCGCGGGTTCCGTCTCCGAACAAGGCGTACTGGTTCTCCGTGTCCCCGGCCGGATGCCCGGGTGCCGGGACAATCCCTGCAAGGAGGATTGACGTTTTCACCGAGCGCCCGGCAATGCTCAGGCTTGCCTTGCGTGACGCCGATTTGTGCGCGTCCGGGGGGGCGCCAGGCTGGTTTGGATCTGCTCGTCGACGTCGGGTCAGAAAAGATTCTCGACCACGAACTCGTCCACGATGGCTTCATGGCTGTCCAGCCGTCGAGGGGGGCAGGGAACTGATGAGAAACCGGCCACCAGACCCCCTCGGCACTGATCCACAACGGCCTCATCGCCCCCTGCAAACAGAACGCGCCGGGCACCCCCGGCGCCCGGCGCGTCCTTTCCCGTTCAGTCTTCGCTAAATCAACTGGTGAATCAGCCCGTTGATCGGCTTCAACGTCGGATACAGCACCGAGTACACTTCATACCCGCGCTGATATGCCGCCGACGTGTGCGGATACGGCACCAGTTGGTCCGTCTCCCGCACCGCGTTCCGGCACGCCTCCTCCACGGATGAGTATGCCCCCGAGCCGGCCATGGCCAGAAGCGCCGCGCCGTACGCCGACCCTTCCTTGTTCTCCAGCGTTGCCAGACTCACGCCCAGGATGTCGGCCAGCATCTGCCGCCAGAACGCGCTCTTCGCTCCGCCGCCCGAGGCCCGCACCGAACTCACCTCCACGTTCATCTGTTCCAGAATCTGCAGGCAGTCCCGCATGCTGTAGCTTACGCCTTCCAGAATCGCCCGGATCATGTCTGCGCGGTTGTGCTTCGCCGTCAGTCCGACCCAGGCCCCGCGCGCGATCGAATCCAGGTGCGGCGTCCGCTCGCCCATCAGGTAGGGCAACCAGAACAGCCCGTGTGACAGTGGCGGAGCCGTCGCCGCGTCCGCCGTCAGCGCGTCATATTCCGCCCCAGGCGCGAACTGGTTCCGGAACCACTGGAGGCTCAGCCCCGCCCCCTGCGTCACCCCCATCACGTGCCACTTGCCCCGCACTGCGTGACAGAACGTGTGTACCCGCCCCTGAGGGTCGTATTGCGGCCGGTCCAGGTACGCGAACACCACGCCCGATGTCCCCAGCGTGCAGGACACCGCCCCCGGACCCACGATCCCGTTCCCAATGCCCGACGCCGCCTGATCGCCGGCGCCGCCAACCACCGGCGTCCCCTCCTTCAATCCCGTCGCCTTCGCCGCCGCCGCCGTCACCGCCCCCGTCACCTCCACCGACTCCTTCAGGGCAGGCAGCAGACTCGCGTCCAGCTTCAGCCGGTCCGTCATCTCCCGCGACCACCGCCGCGTCACCACATCCAGCAAACCCGTACCCGAAGCGTCACTCACTTCCGTCACGTGCTCGCCCGTCAGCATGAACCGGATATAGTCCTTCGGCAGCAGGAACTTCTTCACCCGCTCGAAATTCTGCGGCTCGTTGTCCCGAACCCACATCAACTTCGGCAGCGTAAACCCAGTCAGCATCGGGTTCGCCGTGTACGCCACCACGTTCGCCTTCCCGATCGCCTGATTGATCGCGTCCACCTGCGGCTGACTCCGCTGGTCACACCAGATCAGCGCCGGACGAACCACCTTGTTGTCCGCGTCCAGCAGCACCAGGCCATGCATCTGGCCCGAAAGCCCGATGGCCTTCACATCCGCGCCCTTCGCGCCGGCCTGTTTCAGAACCCCGCGGATCGCCTCCTGCGCCGCGTCCCACCAGTTCTCTGGCCGTTGCTCGGCCCAGAGCGGCCGGTCCATTCTTATCTCCTCATGCGCGGCCGTGCAGGCAGCCTTCAGCGACCCCTGCTCGTCCACCAGCAGCGCCCGGGTGCCCCCGGTCCCAATGTCAATTCCGAGCCAATACATTGCGATTATGCCTCCCGGTCAGGAAAACGCCGGAGCCGCCTCCGGCACTTCGAGAAACGGCAAGTATGCCGCTCCATATAAACCTGCTTCATTACCCAATACCGCCGGCTCTATCCGCGTCCGCGTGTTCCGGTACGTGAAACTTCTCCGTTTCACCTCCCGCAACATCGCCGGCGCGAACAACTCCCACGCTGGTAACGGACCGCCGCTCAACAGGTATAGCGGCGCATTGAAAACGTTGATCAGGTTCGCCAGCGCGATCCCCAGCGCCGAACCCATCGACTCAAAGATGTGACGTGCTTTCTCCGCCAACTCACCCTCGCCCCCAGCGATCTCAAACACTTCGCGCGCGCTCAAATTCTCCCCCAACTGCAACAGCCGCGCCATCGCTGTGATCGCCGTCGCCGATGAATGCTTCTCCAGGCACCCGTCATTGCCGCAGCCACACGGATTGCCGCTCGGGATTACCGTCATGTGCCCGAATTCCCCCGCCATCCCGACATGCCCGTGCAGGATGCGTCCGTCCATGATGATCCCTCCGCCGATCCCCGTCCCCAGCGTCAGCAGCACCAGATCGTTCACGTCCCGGCCCGCACCCAGCCACTTCTCTCCCATCGCCGCCGCGTTCGCGTCATTCTCGAGAATCACCGGTTTGCCCAGCCGCCGGCTGATGTCATCCCGCACCGGAAATCCTTCAAACTGCGGCAGATTGTTCGACCCCACAATCAGCCCTTTCTTGATGTCGATGAAACCGGGTACCGCCACCCCCACACCCGCGAAACCCGCACCCCCAAACTCGTCCCGCAGCGAACGGATTGCCCGCACCATGTCTTCGATGACCGCGTCCCGGCCCTCTTTCAGGTTCGTAAACCCTTTGATCTTGCCAAGTTCCCGGCCCTCGATCGAGATCGCCGCCGCGCGCAGGTTCGTGCCCCCCAGATCCACCCCGATCGAGTAGCGCGTGCTCTCTCCCATGAGCTTCAAGGATATCAAACTCCTCAGTCCGAATTAGCGCGCCGCCCCCGCCAACTCCCGCCTCAGCCGCTCCGTCGCCGCCGCCAGATCCATCGGCTGATACACATTCAACACCCGGCCCCGCAACGCTCTCGCGAAATCAACCACCGCCCCCGTCGTGTAACGGACAGCCGGCGCCAGCGCCACCGCGAACACTGGCGCCCCCCCCTCCCAGAACCCCTCGCTCAGCCGCTGCCGCCTCTGTCCGTCTCGCCACGCCGGCGTGATGAACACCACCGCGTCCGTGTCCCGCCCCCGCTCCGGCCCCACCATCTTCTCCAGAAACGCCCACTCCGTCTCCCCGCTCGCCAGCGTCCCGTAATCGATCGTCGCCAGGTCCACCTCCCCCAGCACCCGACCCAACCGCCGGTATTCCTCAGCCCCAAACTCCTCCGCCTCGAACAACACCTGCCGCCTCTCCAGATCGAAAACCACCACCCGCGCCGCCGTGAATCCCCCCCGCTCCACTGTGTTCTTCAAGCTTGTCAACAGCAACCGGCGATCCCAGAACGACAGCCTCGTGTACACCCGCCTCCGGAACGTCGGCGCCGCATGCAGGAAAATCGTCGCCCGCTTCGCCTCCGCCCCCGCCTGCTCCCCCGGCCCCTTCCACGCCATCAACCGCCGGTCGTCATCCACCAGCCCTTCCTCGATCCCCAGGCTCTTCGCCCGCGCCTCTTTCGCCTTCACTTTCCAGGACTTCCGGCACACCCGGTCCCGCCCGTCCAGCAGAAGCCAGTCCACCTGATATTCCCCCGGCCCCACGATAAACCCTCCCCCCAGTTGCAGATACGTCCTCCTCGACTGCACCGACTTCTCCGGAAACTCCGGTAGCGGCCACCTCCTCACAAACCAGACCGGCGCTCCCTCGGGCTTGTTCGGCGTCACCCGGAACACGTTCAACAACAACCCCTGCTTCCCCGCCTCAAACTGCCGAAGCGGCAACGTAAATTCATAACCCGTAAAGATTTGCAGGTCAAAACTGAGCCGCGCCGGCTGTGTCCGCACCTGACAGTCCAGTCCTTCCAGACTCCGGTCCTCCAGCGCCCGCTCAAATATACCCGCCACGGACCGCCCCGCCGCTGCTTCGGCGTCAAACCGCGTCTGAGCCCCCAAGCCGGAAGCCAGTACCGCCACCACGGCCCATCGCCAAACCAGCCACATCATACTCATCCTCCAGACTAGCACCCGCAAGATTCGGAAATGTGGTGTCCGGCGCTCTCGCTTTGAAATATAAGATGTGTATTATCAATCATTTGCATTTCAGGGCTCGTCGCCTCTCCGCTCTTTCCCGCGCTTCATCCCCTCTCTTGAACGATTCGTCAGCGAATCCGGCGATTCATCCAGAATCGCCTCCCAAAACTGCTTCCAGACGCCAAACTGACCTCATGAAACGCCAACTTCTGCTCTTCGCCGCCACCTTTTCCTTCTTCCTGGGCGTCTGCACCACCCCCCGTGCCCACTCCCAAAACACCCCCGCCCGCTTCGACCTCCAGGTCCGCGACGACATCTTCGCCGGATTCGCCGGCGACGAAGCCGCCCTCGCCCGCGGACTCGCCGCCGCCGCCGAGACTCTCAGATCCGATCCCAACCACCCCGAAGCCCTCGTCTGGCTCGGCTCCGGCAAAGCCTTCCAGGCCGGCCAGTTCTTCCAAAAGGGCGACACCCAAAACGGCATCCCCCTCTGGACCGAGGCCCTCTCGTTGATGAACCGCGCCGTCGCCATCGCCCCCAACCACATCGGTGTCCGGATCCCCCGTGGAGCCACCCTCGCCGCCGCCACCCGAGGCATGCCGGCCGAAATGGCCCAGCCCCTGATCCAACTCGCCCTCAGCGACTACGCCAAAGCCCATGAACTGCAGCAGAACCACCTCGAC
>DNFG01000204.1:0-5677 GCA_003487005.1 Bryobacterales bacterium | reverse complement strand
GCCGGTCCCGGCTCCGGCGACTGGCGGGCCTGGGCCCGCAAGACCGTCGAGTCCCTTCCCTCGAATTCGCCTTACCATCGACGCGCCGCAGTCTGGCTCGAAAAGGGCGCACTCCCGTCCCAGGCCCGGACCTGCCTTGGTTGCCACGTCAATGCACAATGAAGAGGATCTCCCCATGCCCGTCGACCAACTCAGCGAAAGCCCCTGGCGCAATGCCCGCAACGTCCTCCTCATCAACGCCGCGATCGCCGTGGGCATCACCTCACTCAGCCTCACCGTCGGTAGATGGCACGGATGGGAGTGGTTCCGCGATCTCGTACTCTCGAACCTCGTCTATGCCAACGTGATCGGCGGCCTGTCCGCCCTCGTCATCCCACCCGTCGCCATCTATACCGCCATGTGGCGGCCGGTCCCCCGTTGGGCCGCCTATCTCAGCGCGCTCTTCGCCGTCGGTCTCGCCGGCCCCCTGGCCGCGTCGGCCGCCCTCTTCGTGTTCGGCTTCGCGGGTCCTCATTCCATATGGACGATCTACCAGCGTAGCGTCGGCCTCGCGCTCTTGTTGGTGCTTGTCATCGGTCTCATCGCCTACTGGCTGGAACGCCTCCGCTACCAGGCCGAGGCTACCACCCGGGCCCTCCGCGCCCAGGAACTCAAGCGAGAGCAAGCCGAAAAGCTCGCCGCCGAAGCTCGCCTTTCCTCCCTCGAATCCCGCCTCCAGCCTCACTTTCTTTTCAATACCATCAACTCCATCCTCGCCCTCATTCGCGAAGACCCGCCCCGCGCCGAAGCCATGCTGGAACGTCTCGCCCGCCTCCTCCGCTTCGCCCTCGACTCCCAGCAGCGCAGCCTTGTCCCCCTCACCCAGGAACTCCGTCTCGTCGAGGACTACCTCGAAATCGAGCGCGCCCGCTTCGGCGACCGCCTCCGCTTCGACCTCCAGTGCGACCCCGCCGCCGCCGCCGCCGAAATCCCCGCCTACGCCATCCAGACCCTCGTCGAAAACTCGATGAAGTATGCCATCGCCTCCCGCCTCGCCGGCGGCGCCATCGCCGTCCGCGTCAGCCGCCTCCCCACCGTCCTCCGCCTCGAAGTCCAGGACGACGGACCAGGCTTCTCTCGCAACGACTTCCGCGACGGCCACGGCCTCGATACTCTCGAAAAGCGCCTCTCCGCCCTCTACGGCGCTGAAGCGAGGCTAATGATCGACAATGGAAACGGAGCCTTGGTCCGAATCGAAGTCCCCGTCACGGAGATGCCCTCTGATGCGCGCCTATCTGATTGACGACGAACCGCTCGCCCTCCGGCGTCTGCAAAGGCTGATCGAGGAAGATGGCCGGATCACCATCGCAGGCTCGTCCTCGGACCCCGCGACGGCCCTCCTGGAGGTCGCCGAAATCGCTCCTGACGTTCTCTTTCTTGACATTCAAATGCCCGAAATGGACGGCTTTGCTCTCTTGTCGCGTCTGAGAGCGCCTTACTTGACTATCTTTACCACCGCCTACGACCGCTATGCGCTCAAAGCCTTCGAGGTGAACTCGGTCGATTACCTCCTCAAGCCCGTCGAAGCCCCTCAACTCGCCCGTGCGGTCCAGAAACTCGAACGGATGCATGCCGGCGCAGCCCCGCGCCCCGACCTCTCCGCTCTCCTCCAGCAAATGAGCGCCGCCCTCGAGAACCAGCGCTCCGGCGGCCTCGACCGGATCGCCTCCCGGACCGGCGACCGCGTCACCTTTCTCGAACTCACCCGGATTTCCCACTTCTTCGCCGAAGACAAACTGACCTTTGCCGCCACCGCGGAAAAGAATTGGGTGATCGACCGGACCATCACCGAACTCGAACAACGTCTCGACCCGGCGCGTTTCGCCCGGGTCCATCGCTCGACGGTTGTCAACCTCCGCTTCGTGGATGAACTCTACCCCTGGTTCGGCGGGCGGATGATGTTGCGCTTAAAAGACGCAAAAAAGACCGAAATTACCGTCTCGCGCGACCGTTTGAAGGAACTGAAGGCCCGTCTGGGGCTCTAGATGCCAGAAGTTCACTGACCGTCAGTACCTCGTAACCCTCCTCCCTCCACCACGGAAGTAGTTCGGCCACCGCCGCGAGCGTGGACGAGATATCCGGGTTGTGAGCGAGTTCGCGCCCATCGTGAAGGCAGAGGATTGCCCCAGGGCGGGTGGCGCGCCGGAGACGGGCGGCAATCCGGGGGGCGGGCAGGGTCCAGTCGCGGCCGATGGCCGTCCACATGACGCCCGTCAGACCCAATGCCCGTTGCGCGGCTTCAAGTCCGAACCAGCGAGCCCCGAAGGGCGCTCGAAACCAGCGCGGCGCCGCACCGGCAGCCTCGGTGATCGCCTCCTGCGCCATCGCGATCTCATTGAAAATGAAAGCCGGAGAGCGTAGATACAGGGCCGGGTGGCGGTCCGTGTGATTCCCCGGTTCGTGACCGCCGGCTACCAGCGCCCGGGTGATGCCGGGGAGGCGGCGAACGTGATATCCGCACTGAAAGAAGGTGGCTCTGGCCCGGTACCGTTCCAGCATTTCGAGCAGTGCCGGGGTCGACTCGGAAGGTCCGTCGTCGAAGGTCAGTGCGATGACCCGCCGGCTCGCGGGCCCTTTCCACACCGAATGAGCCAGCAGCGTGGAGGACCGGCCCCGCACGGCCCACGCGAGCACGCCCGCGGCGCCAAGTGCCGCCATACCGAGGCCCGGAACCATCATGCGCTCACTGTAGCACGAGCAAAAAAGCGGGCCGGCCGCTGGTCAGGCGACCGGCCCGGATCCCTGTGCGGCGGATCGGAGGAGGTAGCCGCGCAGGTTCGGAGGAGATGAAAGCAAGCTGATTGTATATCAAATCCGGTTAACTTAAAAGACCTCCGTGTCCCAAACAGGCGATTTCCCAGCCGGAGACAGGGTATCGCGCGAGAAGAGGAGGCAAAATCAGGTCGACAATGTTGGTTTTCGCGGACCGGTAACAGCCCGGCGCGGACACAACTGGAACGTCGCCTGCATAACCCAGCAGGAGCAGGTTTCCCGGCTCCACCGGCGCAAGGAACCGTTCAATCCGGCAACCGACGCGAGCCATGGCCCTTCCGACAGTATCGTCCGGACCCGCCGGGGCCGTCGTGGAGGCCACCAGGATAGCCGTCGGCTGTGCGCGCAGCAGGTGCAGCAGGCCTTTGGTGACCTGTTCTTCCTCCTCCACGGCGGTGAGCGCGAACCGGGGCGCCAGTCCAAAGCGCCCGAGCCTTTGACGCATCACGGACTCGAACAACTGACGGCCCCGCTCGCTGCTCAGCGGATCAGTGTATAGAACACCAACCGCCGGGTCCGCGATGGGACGCGCCTGCAGAATCGGCCCGCGCTTTTCGAGAACGGACAGCAGCGCGTCAAGCTGTTCCCGCAGCACCGCGAACGGCGCGCTCTTGACTGTCGCCACCCGGCCTCCCGCCGGTACGTAGGAGAAGTTCGGCGCCGTCGCGATCACCACCGAAGCGGCGCAGTTCACTTCCTTCAATAACTCGTCGTCCACCAGGACGCAGCAATCCTGCGTCGTCAGCAGATTCGCCCGTCCGCCAGCCGCCGGACGCACTTCCAGGGAGCCGCAGGCCATCGCCAAAGCGACCGGCAGGACGGCATCATCCTCCGAGACTTCATCCTCGTCCAGCACGGTCACCCAAACATGCTGGAGTCCTTCGTTGGCCATGAGTTCCACATCCTCAGGGCGTATCAGGTGGCCTTTGGCGAGCAATTTCTTGCCGCCGGGGCGAAAAATGGGGCAACAGAGCAGCCTTCCAGCCGCTTCACCGATCGCGATCGTCTGTGCGCGCATGAGTTCTCCGACTCCTCGCTGCGCCGGACACTTCAGCGGGCGGTCCAGCGCTGTCCTACATTTGAATAGTCGCGGCCAGACAGGAAAATCTCACACAAATCTGAAAAATGAACGAATTCTAATAATGAAGAATCGTTTACGTCTAATTCGAGGGAAGGACTGGCAGGGGCACCAGCACGGACTCGACTGCCTGACTCTGCGGACTGAGCGTGACGCCCGGCTTCAGTTCCCGGACCACGGCAATCTCGTCGCAAGCAGTGAATTTGGGGCAGCGGAGACAGTCTTTCCACGCCTTCAGGGGCAGCAGACCCCGGTCGATTTCGCGATAGCCGGCCTTGGCGAAGAAGCCGGGGACATACGTGAAAGCAAAGAGGATGTCGAGGTCGAACTCACGCGCTTCGCGCTCGAGCGCCTCCATCAGAAGCCGTCCCGCGCCTGTCCCCTGGGTCTCCGATGCGACGGCAAGCGAGCGGACCTCCGCGTATGACGGACCGTAAAAGTGCAGGGCCGCGCAGCCAACCACCCGCCCGTCCAGTTCGACAACCGAGAAGTCACGGATCGACTCGGATAGCTCAAACTCGTTGCGCGGCAGCATGATGCCCTGCCGGGCGAAGCCGTTGATCAGCTCCAGCATCGCCGGAAGGTCGCTCATCCGGGCTTTGCGAACGGTCAACACGGGGCCTCCTCCGGGACAAGCGCCGTGCCCAGCGACTCGCCTCCCAGCAGGCGCGCGATGACGTCCGGCGCCGCGCCGGGAGCAATCAACACCTGCCCAACCCCGCCCGTGAGGGCGGCGCAAGCGGAGCGAAGTTTAGCCTCCATACCTCCGGCGGCCACTCCCTCCGCGATGAGGCGGTCGCAGTCCGAAGGGGTCAGCCGGGGCAGAACCGCCTTACCTGCATCCATCACGCCGGGTACGTCGGTCAGAAACAGCAGGCGCTCCGCGCGGAATCCCGAGGCACAGGCGACGGCCATCTGATCGGCGTTGACGTTGTACACGCTGCCATCGGCGCTTCCGCCGACACAGGCCACAACGGGCAGAAACCCCCCGCCAATCAGGCAGTTAAGGATCTCCGGGTTGGTCTGGACAACCCGGCCGACGAGGCCGAGTTCGGGCGACAGGGCGACGGATTCGGCCAGCAGACCATCGAGGCCGGAAATGCCCGCGGCGCGGGCGCCGGCGCGCAGCAGGGCGCCGGTAAGTGTCTTGTTAACGGTGCCGGCAAAGACTTTGAGCACGGCGTCGGCCACTTCAGGTGTCGTGACGCGCAAACCGTTCACAAAGCGGCTCTCCACACCCCGTTCCGTCAGGAAGCGTGTCATCTGCTTGCCGCCCCCATGAACGACGACCGTCTCGTGGCCCGAGGCGGGCAGGGCGGCGATTTGCCGGGCGAGGCCGTCGAGCGATTCGGGCGAATCCAGCAGCGTGCCGCCGAGTTTGATCAGCAGTCTCAAAGCAGACCCTCGGTTTCCGGGATGCCGAACATCAGATTCATGTTCTGGACGGCCTGGCCCGCGGCGCCCTTGACCAGGTTGTCAATCACGGCCACCACCACGCCCCGGCCAGTGGCGGGGTCGAAACTGAGGCCGATGTCGCAGAAGTTGGTGTGCTGAACCGAGCGCAGATTCGGCATCACGCCGGGCGCATAGAGGCGCACGAAGGGCTCGGAAGAATAGTCCTGGTGGTAGATTTCGTGCAATTGAGCGCCATCTTTGACGCGTGGAGCACGGAAATAGATGGTTTCCAGGATGCCGCGGTCCACCGGCAGCAGATGGGCGGTGAAGCTGAACTGGCCTTCATCGAGACCCGAGTTCATCAGTACCTCGGGGACGTGCCGGTGGTCGAGG
>DNFG01000047.1 GCA_003487005.1 Bryobacterales bacterium | reverse complement strand
CCGCTCTTCCGATCTCTGGCTCGCCAACGCCGGCGCGCGATTCCTGATGCCGGCATTGCTCTTCGCCGGAGTCGCGATGGCGGCAGCGGCGCCGCGCTGGGCCGCGGTGGCGGTCGTCACTCTGCACGCCGTCCTGTCGTGGCCCGCCATGGTCGACAAATACGCCAATGCGGGGGCGTGGCGATTGCGCGAATGGCCGTGGGCCGTCGTGACGGGACAGGTGGCGAAAGAAGACTATCTGCGGGAACAACTTTGGGACTACCGCACCGCCGAAATGGTCCGGCAGCAGGTCCCTCCAGATGACCATCTGCTCGATCTGTACTCGCTGCCCTCCGCCTATTCTGGCGTGGCTGGCGTTGGGTCGCTGCCCTCGGTCCCGTTTGACCAGATGGCGGACACACTCGCACTCGCCGCGGCGCCCCGGCCCGAATCCCTCGACCGCCAGACTTGCCGGTTCCCCCTCGTGTTCCTGCGGGCAGTCCGCTGGCGGCTTCTGGACGATTTTCCCCTCCGGTGGTCGATCCAGGAGGCCACGTTCCACTACGGCCAACATGAAAGGCCAGTCTCGCGCTCCTGGCTGCTGAAGGCCGCCCCGGCCCCGCAAGACGCGCCGCGCGCAGTGGATGGCAACCTGGCCACAGCCTGGCACACCTGGACCTCCGCTCCCGAGGGCAGTTTCTACGAAGTGCGGTTCGCCCGCCCACAGCCCCTCGACTCCGTCCAGGCCGTCATGCCGAATCTGCGCGGCGGCCGTCTCAAAGTCGCCGTCGAAGGGCAGAACCTCGACGGCGACTGGATCCGTCTGGACGGCCAGCAGGACGTGGAGACGTTGACAACACGCCCGCTCCGCCGCGAAGCCATCGCGCTCGTCCACCACCACGGCTTGAAGTGGATCGTGGCGCCGGACCGGGAGCAGGGACATGGTCGCATCGGCCGCGCCATGGCGATGGCCCCGGAAGCCTGGGGCCTCGTGGAAGTGGCCCGCGTCGAAGGCGCCCGGTTATTCCGCTTGCGAGACTAGACGCCCGGCGATATCCTCCGCAATTTGCGCGCCGTGAAATCGCCCGTTTTCAATGAAAATCTCGTTCGTATGCATGCCCGCCACCAGCACGCCCGCCAGATAAACCCCCGCCCGCTCGCTCTCCAGCGTGACGGGATTGAGCCGGGGGCGCTGCGTTTCGGAATCGAAGGCAATCCCGTGGCGGCCGAGAAAATCGGTGTCCGGCCGGTAGCCCGTCATCGCGAAGACAAAGTCGTTCGGGATCTCGATTTCGCCCTCTGGCGTGTCCAAAACGACGCTTTCGAGCGTGATTCTAACCACTCTCGACCGCAGAAACGCCCGGATTTCCCCGCTCTTCATCCGGTTCTCGATGTTGGGGCGGATCCAGTACTTGATGTTCGGGCTCAACGACTCCCCGCGATGCACCAGCGTCACTCGCGCGCCCGTCCAGTGCAGTTCCAGCGCCGCGATCGCGGCCGAGTTCTTCCCGCCGACCACCAGCACATCATGCCCGAAATACGGGTGCGCCTCCTTGTAATAATGCATCACCTTCGGCAGCTCTTCACCCGGCACATTCAGATAATTCGGCTTGTCGTAATACCCGGTCGCCAGGATGATCTTGCGCGCCTGGAAATCCCGTTGCGTGCCCGATCGTTCCCGCGTATGAATCGTAAATGCGCCATCCTCGCCCGAAAACCCGTCCACCGGGGTATATTGCCGGATGTCCAACTCGTAATGTTCCGCCACCCGCCGGTAATACTTCAACGCCTCCACGCGCACCGGCTTCTCATTCAGAGACGTCATCGGAATGCCGCCGATTTCCAGCAATTCAGGTGTCGTAAAAAACACCATCCCTGTCGGATAATGGTACAGGGAATTGGTCAGGCAGCCCTTGTCGAAAAGCACCGCCCGGAGGCCGCGCTTCTTCAGTTCGATGCCGCAGGCGAGGCCGGTGGGACCGGCCCCGACAATCGCGGCGTCGAAAAGCTCACTCAAAGAAGGCTCTCCACGCTCGAATAGACGGCCTCCAGCGCCGCCGGCAACGCCGCGGCATCCTTCCCGCCCGCTTCCGCCAGATCAGGCCGGCCGCCGCCCTTGCCGCCGACCGCCTGCGCCACCGCGCCCGCGATCTTCCCGGCATGGACCTTCGCCGTCAGGTTCTTCGTGACCGCCGAAACGATCGAAACGCCGCCCTCGCCCGCCGAGGCGAGCACGATCACCGCGCTCGGCCACTTCGAGCGGAACGCGTCGGCCATGTTGCGCATCTGCGCGCGGTCGAGGCCATCGACGCGCGCCGAAAGCACCTTCACGCCGTGGATCTCCCGCGCCAGCGCTTCCAGATCGCCCGCGCTCGCCGATGCCGCCTTGTCCTTCAGCCTTGAAAGCTCCTTTTCCAGCGTCTTTTGCTGCGCAAGAAGCTTCTCAATCGCTTCGGAGAGGTCGTTTTCACCCGATTTGAGCAGCGCCGCCGCCCGAGCCACGTTCTGCTGCGCCTGCTGGAACCGCCGCAAGGCGCCCTCGCCCGTGATCGCTTCCATCCGGCGGACCCCCGCCGAAATCGAGCCTTCATAGACGATCTTCAGCAACCCGATATCGCCGGTCCGCCCGACGTGCGTCCCACCGCAAAGCTCGCGCGAAAAACCGGGCACCGAAACCACGCGCACGCGGTCGCCATACTTCTCCCCAAACAGCGCCATCGCGCCCGTCTGCAGCGCCGAATCGATATCCATCTGCTCCGTCGCCACCGCGGTATTGCGAAGGATCTGCTCGTTGGCGAGGCGCTCGACCTCGGCGACCTCCTCAGGAGCCATCGCGGTGTAATGCGAGAAGTCGAAGCGAAGGCGCGCCGGGTCCACCACGGAACCCGCCTGCTTCACATGAACGCCCAGCACCTGCCGCAACGCCGCGTGCGCAAGGTGCGTTGCCGTGTGGTTGCGCATCGTGGCCAGCCGCGCCGGTTCATCCACGCGGGCATTCAATCTTGCACCCTTGCGGACGCCGGCAACCGCCCGAATCCGGTGCACCGTCAGCCCCGGCACCGCCGGGTAAGCGCCATCCACGATCGCGACCACTGCCCCGGTCTCAGGGTCGAGCAATTCGCCCGTGTCGCCCACCTGACCGCCCGATTCGGCATAGAATGGCGTCCGGTCGAGCACCAGTTCCGCTTGCGCGCCCGCTGGCACGGAATCCACTGGTTCGCGGTCCACCAACAGCGCAACCGCCTCCACCGAATCCTCGGCGAGTTGGTCATAACCCAGGAACACGGTCCGCCGCTCGGCGGCAAGCTCCCCGTAAATTGGCGCGATCTGCGATTTTTCGGCGCCCTTCCACGACGCCCGGGCCCGTTCCCGCTGCCCCTGCATGGCGCTCTCAAAGCCGTCGAGGTCGATGGCCAGCCCGAGTTCGCGCGCCATCTCCTGCTGTTCGTCGATCGCCATCCCGTACGTGTCGTAGAGCTTGAACGCAGCCTCGCCGGGCAGCGTCCCGGTGGCCGCCTTCTTCGCTTCGTCGTGGAACACCCGCTCCGCCACCTGAAACGTCGTCGCGTAGCGCTGCTCTTCCTCACGAACAATCCGCGCCACTCGCGGAATGCTCTCCATCATTTCCGGGTACGCGGGCTTCATCCAGTCCGCGACGAAGCCGGTCAGCTTGTACAGAAACGGGTCCGTGACCCCGATCATCCGGGCATGGCGCAGCGCGCGGCGCATGATCTTGCGCAGCACATAACCCCGGCCCTCGTTTGCGGGCACCACGCCATCGTGGATCAGAAACGCCGCCGCGCGCGCGTGATCGGCCGCGATCCGCAGCGCAAGATCCGTCCGCGCATCATCGCCATAGCCTTTGTGGAACAGCGAACCGGCGTGCTGGACGACCGGCAGCAGCAGGTCGCAATCGAAGTTGGACAGCTTGCCCTGCAGGATCGCCGCCACGCGCTCCAGCCCAAGTCCCGTGTCGATCGACGGACGCGGCAGCGGCGTCAGCGTACCGCTTTCGTCGCGGTCAAACTGCATGAAGACCAGGTTCCAGATCTCAACAAAACGTCCGCCGCCGTCGAGGGGAAACTCCTCGTGTTCCCGGCCGGGTTCGGCGGTCCCGGGACCCAGGTCGTAGTGGATCTCCGAGCACGGCCCGCACGGGCCGGTCTCGCCCATCTGCCAGAAGTTGTCCTTCTCGTCGAGCCGGAAAATGCGGCTCTTGGGCACGCCCGCGACCTTCTGCCACAGTTCCTCGGCTTCATCGTCCTCGCGAAAGACCGTGACATAGAGCTTGTCCTTCGGGAATCCGTAGCCGTTCGTCACCAGGTCCCAGGCAAAGTCGATGGCGTCGGCCTTGAAGTAATCGCCGAAGCTGAAATTGCCCATCATCTCGAAGAAAGTGTGATGGCGGCGGGTTTGACCGACGTTCTCCAGATCGTTGTGCTTGCCGCCG
>DNFG01000162.1:28579-28740 GCA_003487005.1 Bryobacterales bacterium | reverse complement strand
TGTTTTGCTGGCGGTCGATGCGAATGACTGGCGCGCGGAGGCGGTTTTCGCCCTGCCAGAGCAGGGCTTCGCCCTCGTACTCGATCTCGCGGTTCTGGTTGGTGACGCGCATCTGGCGGGCGCGGGCGCGCAGGGTCTGGCCGGCGTTGACGAGGCCGCCG
>DNFG01000162.1:28106-28242 GCA_003487005.1 Bryobacterales bacterium | reverse complement strand
GGAAGTCACCCCGCCGGTGGCCGTCATTTCCCCGGTCTTCTGTTCGATGACGATCTGTTCGGCCTCGGTGGAGCCGGTTTCGTCCCAAACGCGAGCGTTCTTGAGGAGGGTGATCCGGTCATCGGCCTGATCGAGG
>DNFG01000162.1:24252-27869 GCA_003487005.1 Bryobacterales bacterium | reverse complement strand
ACTCTTCTGGCTGCTCGAAGCCTGATCGAGGCGGGCACGATCGGCGCGCGCCTGGCGGCCGTCTTCTTCATATTCGAAGCCGTTCCACTGCTCCATGATGGTCATCTGGCCGGTCTTGGGATTGAACTGGGCGAGCAGGTCCTTGCTGCGGGTGACTGCTACCTTGGGCGGGAGTTTGGGGCGTGGAGATTCGGTGTGGGTGCGGACCTGTTCGACGGCCCGGAAGTTCTCGAGCACATTGCCTGCGGCGTAGAGCATGGTCAGGCGCTCGGCGTTCAGGCGGCGGCGCTTGTCTTCAGGACGGACGGGGACGAAGTCGACCTGACCGGGCGTGTGGGTGACCACCTGGGCGATCTCCTGACCACCGGGGCGCATGGTCATCTCGATCACCTGGCTGGTCAGAAGACGGCGGGGGGCCGGCGCCGGGGGAACATTTTCGACGCGGGCGCCGCCGCTGGCCAGAGCACGGCTCAGTTCGCTCCCGGATGCGCCCTCGGCGAAGTTCATGAGTACGGAGGGAGCCGTGACCTGGGTGACGCCGGTCTTGGTGCGTGACGCGAGGCGCGCGGACCCCTCTCCGGCGACCTCCCGGATTTCGCCTTTGGGGGTGAAATGGACAGTTAACTGGTTGGCGGCGTATTCGGTGTGGCGACCGGGACTTTCGTCCACCCCTTTGGCATCGGCGGCATCGACGCGGTCGAGTTGCCCCTCCTTGAGGGTGACCGTGGCCGCGCCGGCGTCCATGCGCAGCGTGCCGCGGAACAGGCGCGACCACGGCATCAGATGCACTTCGCCCGAGCCTTCAACATAGACCAACTGGCCGGATTCCACGCGCATGGGGGTTTTTCCGCTCTCGGGTTGGGAGTGCCAGAGGACGACGGCATCTTTCTCCATCCGCAGTTCACGGGTCATCGGGTCGTAGGAAGCGCCGGTGGACTCCCCTTCGGCGCCTTCAAGTTCGAATTCGGCGTGGCGTTCGGTCCAGACGCGGGAGGTGCGGGCATCGTAGGAGACGCCGGAGGCGCGGATTTTGACCGGACGCCCGCCTCCGGAACCGTCCGCACGGACGCCCATGGTGATTTCGACATCGCCTTCGGAGTACATCAGGCCGTCGGCTGTATCAAAGGAGGCGCGGGCACTGCGGATGAGATCGTAGGTGGCGGGATCGGGGCCATAGAGTCGCATCTCGAGGCCGTTGAGGAGGAAGGCCGAGGGTTCCTTGACCTGGCGGAACTCTTTGGCGCGGATGCGGGCCTTGGGGCGGTCGCCGTCTTTGATCTCATACTGCCAGTCCTCAGCCGTGGCGGAGGTACCGGGTTCGAGGGGGGCGGAGAGGAGGGGGCGGGCGCGCCGTTGTTCACCCCGTTGCGCGACGAACACGGCACTGACCGTGCCGGCGATCAGGAGGATGGCAAGCAGCAACAGCCACCGGGCACGCCGGAGCATGTCCTCAGAATACCACCGGTGCGGGGGGGGTGTGGGCGGAGCAAAACATGAGTCATAGATAATCAGATTTTCTGCCAGGCGCATCCGCGAACGTAGGGTCAAGCAGAATTCGTCAAGATCGAGTGGAGACTTTATTTTGTTTGTAATCAATGATTTGCGAGAAAGTATTGTCACTCCTCGCCAGAGTGTGCTAATAATGAGAGCGGTGTCCGGCAACCGCCGGACCGAATTCTCACACTCTGAGACCAGAGTCGATCAACGAGATTCGAAACCAACTGGAGGTTTTGAGAGAGCTATGCAGATTCGTCCGCTTTATGACCGGCTGGTGGTTCGCCGGATTGAGTCGCAGGAGACCACCGCGAGCGGGATCATCATCCCGGATTCCGCGAAAGAGAAGCCTCAGGAAGCCGAAGTCGTGGCCGCTGGCCGTGGCAAGCGTCTCGACGATGGCACGGTTGCCGCCCTTGATGTGAAAGTCGGGGACCGGATCCTGTTCGGCAAGTACTCGGGCAGCGACATCACGATTGATGGCGAAGAGTACCTGATCCTGCGGGAAGACGAAGTCCTCGGCGTCATCGAGAAGTAGTCGTCCGAACCCAGGTTTCCCCAGAGCCAAGAATTTAAGGAGAGTTTGAACAATGCCAGCAAAACAGGTTGTATATAGCGAGAACGCCCGGCAGGCGATCCTGCGCGGCGTCAATCAGCTTGCCGAAGCCGTGAAGGTGACGTTGGGCCCGAAGGGCCGCAACGTGGTGATCGAGAAGAAGTTCGGCGGTCCGACGATCACCAAGGACGGCGTGACGGTGGCCAAGGAGATCGAGCTGAAGGATCCGCTGGAGAACATGGGCGCGCAGATGGTGCGCGAAGTGGCCTCCAAGACCTCCGACGTGGCCGGCGACGGCACGACGACGGCGACGATTCTGGCGCAGTCGATCTTCCGGGAAGGCGCGAAGGCCGTGGCCGCGGGTGCGAACCCGATGGCGCTGAAGCGCGGCATCGAAAAGGCCGTGGAAGTGGTGGTTGAGGAAGTCGCGAAGCTCTCCAAGCCGGTTTCCGGCGATGCGATCGCGCAGGTCGGCACGATCTCGGCCAACGGCGACGCGGAGATCGGCAACACGATCGCGGAAGCGATGAAGAAGGTCGGCAAGGACGGCGTGATCACGGTGGAAGAGTCGAAGACGATGTCCACCGAACTGCAGACCGTGGACGGCATGCAGTTTGACCGCGGCTACCTGTCTCCGTACTTCATCACCGATCCGGACCGGATGGAAGTGGTTCTCGAGGACCCCTACATTCTGATCAACGAGAAGAAGATCAGCAACATGAAGGACCTGCTGCCGGTTCTGGAGCAGATCGCCCGTTCGGGCCGTCCGCTGCTGATCATTGCGGAAGACGTGGACGGCGAGGCGCTGGCCACGCTGGTGGTGAACAAGCTGCGGGGCACCCTGAATGCCTGCGCGGTGAAGGCTCCGGGCTTCGGCGACCGCCGCAAGGCGATGCTCGAGGACATCGGCATCCTGACCGGCGGCAAGGCGATCATGGAAGAGACGGGGATCAAGCTGGAAGGCGTCCGTCTCGAGGACATGGGCCGCGCGAAGCGGGTCACGATCGACAAGGACAACACGACGATCGTGGACGGCGCGGGCGAACAGAAGACCATCGAGGGCCGCATCAAGCAGCTTCGTGCGCAGATCGAGGAGACGACCTCGGACTATGACCGCGAAAAGCTGCAGGAACGGCTGGCGAAGCTCGCCGGCGGTGTTGCGGTGATCAAGGTTGGCGCCGCCACCGAGACCGAAATGAAGGAAAAGAAGGCCCGCGTCGAGGACGCCCTTCATGCCACCCGCGCCGCGGTGGAAGAAGGCATCGTCCCTGGCGGTGGTGTCACGCTGGTTCGCGCTGCCTCCGCTCTTGCCGCCCTCAAGGGCGAGGGTGACGAGCAGATCGGCATCAACATCATCACCCGCGCCTGCCAGGAACCCCTGCGGCAGATCTCGGGCAATGCCGGTTTTGAAGGCGCGATCGTGGTTGAGCGCGTGGCTGGCAACAGCGAAGTGCACTACGGCTTTAACGCCGCCACCGGTGAATACCAGGATCTGGTGGCTAACGGTGTCATCGACCCCGCGAAGGTGACCCGCACGGCTCTGCAGAACGCCTCTTCGATCAGCGCG
>DNFG01000162.1:18395-23936 GCA_003487005.1 Bryobacterales bacterium | reverse complement strand
CGCCTCTTCGATCAGCGCGCTGATGCTGACGACCGAAGCGATGATCTGCGAGATCCCCGAGAAGAAGCCCGCCGCCCCGGCCGGTCCCGGCCACGGCCCCGAGATGGATTACTAATCCACTTCGGCTCAGTTCGATCGCAAACCGCCCGTCCCGCAACCCGCGGGGCGGGCGGTTTGCTGTTTCAGGGCTTCACTGGTGCTGCTTTGCGATAGAATCCGGCCATGACACGCGCAGTTTTCGGATTGCTTTGCCTGGTGGCGACGATGACGGCTCAGCAGGAGATCGTCCTGCGGCCGGATTTGCCGGCGGGGGAGGAGTGGTACACGCCGCCAGCGGATAATGTCCACGTCAAGAGCGCCGCGGAGAAGTGGGTGCGGAACGTCCAGCGGCCGACGCTGGAGGTGTATCCGGTGCTGCGGCCGAACGGGACTGCGGTGATTATCGCGCCGGGGGGCGGGTTCAACATTCTCGCGATCGAGCATGAAGGGCGGGACGTGGCGCGGTGGTTCAACCAGCGAGGGGTGACGGCGTTTGTGCTGCGCTACCGGGTGGGACCGCGACCGGACGAGACGAAGGAGAACATGCGGATGGTGCGGCTCCAGGCGGCAGTGGAGGACGGCATGGCGGCGGTCAAACTGGTCCGTCAGCGGGCGGCGGAGTGGCAGATCCGGCCGGACCGGATCGGATTGCTGGGCTTCTCGGCGGGTGGGGCGTTGGTGGTGGGGGTGACGACGCAGGCGCCGGCGGACTCGCGGCCGGACTTCGCGATGCCGGTCTACACCGGTCTGGCGGGCGAGTACACGGTGTCCCCGGATGCGCCGCCGTTGTTCACCGCGGTCGCCTACGATGACAACGACCGGATGGTGGAGACGGCGCTGGGCCTGGCGGCGGCGTGGAAGAAGGCGAAGCGGCCCGCGGAACTGCACCTGTTCGCGGACGGCGGCCACGGCTTCGGGATGAACGTGAAGGGCAAGTCCTCGGACCGCTGGACGGAACTTCTGGCGGACTGGATGACACGAATGGGCTGGCTGGGCGTGCCGTAGGCGGCCCGGCTCAGAACGAGCGGACGCCGGTCTGAAGCAGGTCGTCGACGCGCATCATTTCCTTCTGGACGAAGGGTTCGCCGTATTTGGCGCCGATCAGGTTGCCGTAGTAGCGGGCGATGGAGCGGAGGCGGTCGATGATTTCGTCTTTATCCGGGAACAGGGCGGCGCCGGCTTCGGAGGCGCCGTACTGGGATTCGTAGGCGAACAGAGACTCCATCCGGCGGTCGAAGTAGGGGGTGATATCGACGACGAAGGAAGGGGTAACAGGGGCGTACTGTGAGGCGTAAACGACCTTAAAGGGCCGGTGGGGGGGCGCCTGGTCGTCCATTTTGGCTAGACCGGAGAGGAAAGCGGCTTCGAATCCGAGGATGGAGGCGGCGTAGTGGTCGGGGTGGCGGGCCTCCCAGTAGGGGAGGATCAGCACCTTGGGTTTCAGGCGGCGGATGACGCCCATGAGCGTGAGGCGGAGGGCGATGTTGTTCTCAAGGCGCGCGTCTGGCATCTGGAGGTTTTCTCGGAAGCTGAGGCGGAGCCAATCCGCGGCCTTGCGGGCCTCCTGCATCCGGAGTTCGGGGTTGCCGCGGGTGCCCATTTCGCCAGCGGTGAGGTCGAGGGCGCCGGTGATGTAGCCCTGTTCGGCCATGCGGAGCAGGGTGCCGCCGCAGGTCTGTTCGATATCGTCGGGGTGGGCGGCGATGGCGAGGACGTCCAGGGTGGGGGCGTTATCGAGGTCCAGCAAGGGGGGGTAGAACATGGCGGTTTCAGGTTATTGGATGTCACCAGGCGGCATCGTGGCGCAAGCGGGTGCGGGAGCGGGTTTTCAGGAGGAAGATGAGGGCGACGCCGGCGCCGAATCCGCCGAGGTGGGCGAAGAAGGCGGTGCCGCCGCGCTCGTTCAGGACGTCGGCGATCGCGCCAAGGCCCGAATACAGGTTGACGAACAGGTAGTAGAGCATCACCATCCAGGCACGGACCTCGAAGGTGAACAGGACGATGAACCAGCCGATCATGGAGATCCGGGCATGGGGAAACTTCACGGCGTACGCGCCCATGACGCCAAAAATGGCGCCGGAAGCGCCCACCATCGGGATGCGCGAGCCCGGATTGATGGCGAACTGGAGCAGGGCGGCGAGAATGCCGCAAAGCAGGTAGAAGAGCAGGTAGCGGGAGTGGCCGAGGAGGTCCTCGATATTGTCGCCGAAGACCCAGAGGAAGACCATGTTGCCGATCAGGTGCATCCAGCCACCGTGGAGGAACATGGAGGTAACCATGCTTTCGAGGGCGAAGCGGGCGGGGACGAAGCCATAGGCGTGGATGAAATCGTTGCGGGTGAACGGGTCCATCGTGGCCTGATAGACGAAGATGAAGACGTTCACAGCGATCAGGAGGCTGGTCACCCAAGGGGTGGTCTCACTGCGCTGGGAATCGTGAATGGGGATCATTCGACTAGGAGCGCGGCAGATAGACAGCGAACTCGGGCCGGTGGCGGCGTTCCCCGCGGACGATGAGTTCGCGGGCTTCGGATTCGGGGGCGATGCGTCCCCGGGCGCCGAGGGCAGTGCAATTGAGGGCGGCCATGGCGTTGGAGAACTGGAGGGTCTCCTGGATGGAGAAGCCTTTGACGACAGCGTAACAGAAGGCACCATGGAAGACGTCGCCGGCGCCGGTGGTGTCGAGGCAATTCACAACGAAGGCGGGCGAGTAGTGAAACTGGCCATCGACACGGGCGAGGGCGCCGTGGGCGCCGAGAGTCATGGCGGCAACCCGCATTTTATAGGTGTCCTGAAGGAGCGTGAGGGCCTTGACGGGGTCGGCTTCGCCGGTCCAGCGTTCGGGGAATTCGCTCGAAGTGATCAGGTAATCGACGTTTGGCAGAACGTCTTCGAAGCCCTTGTAGATTGTGTCCACATCGACGGTGACGGGGATATTGTGGCGGCGGGCGATGCGGGCGGCGTGGGCGACGGCGGGGGTGTCGTGGCCGTCGATGTGGAGCAGTTTCGCGCAGGTGATCTGGTCCTCGGTGATCTCCTCGGGGGTGATGCGAAGGCAGTCCGGGCGGCTCCAGAAGACGGTTCGTTCGCCGGTGGACTGATCGATGAGAATGTAGGCGGACTGGTTGCCGCAGCCGGGGCGCATCTGGACGTGATCGAGGTTGATGCCGGTGCCGCGAAGGCTCTCGATCTGGACCTGGCCGCGGTGGTCATCACCGATGGTCCCGATGTACTTGGTGCGGAGACCGAGTTGGGCGCAACAGACCAGAGCGCTGGCGACCTGGCCGCCGGGGCTGAGGATTTCCTTCACGAAGGGAACTTTGCCGCCGTAGGCGGGGAAGTGCGGGATGAGAATCATCGTGTCGGTCGCATTCAGACCGACGCCGACGACATCGAATTCACTCATGAATCAGCGGGGCTCTCCTTCTTTGAGCAGATCCAGCAGGGCGCGCGCGGTGGGGTCACCGGGTTTGGTGATGCTGGTGATCTCGGAAATATGATTCTCGCGCGGAACGTAGATCAATTGCGAACGGGCGCCGGCGGCAGCGAGGGCGGCATGAAAGGCTTCGGCCTGCTGGGGCAGGAGGGCGTAGTCCCACTGGCAGTAGGTAATGGTGAAGGGCGGCAGGTTGGCGCGGACGTGATGCTGCGGCGAGGCGGCGCGGTGGACAGCCGGATCGGGGCCGAAAACGCGCGATGAGCCGCCCGCGAGGGCGGTGAGATCGAGCGGCGCGCTGAGCGCGCCGACATTGCGGACGGCAGTGGCGTCAAGCCCATGAATGCGGAGCCACTGTTCATTGGTGACGAGGAGGGAAGCGAGATGCCCCCCCGCGGAATGGCCCGCAATGGTGATTCGCTTCGGGTCACCGCCATGCTGAGCGATGTTCTTCACGACCCACGCGAGAGCGGAGGCGGCGTCCTCGACCTGCGCCGGGTGGGGGTGTTTGGGGGCAAGCCGGTAGCTGGGCACGACGACCACATAGCCTTCGCGGGCGAAGCGGTTGCCGAGGAAGGGATACTGCTTGCGGTCGCCGCGGACCCAGGCGCCGCCATGGTAGAAGACCAGGACGGGGCGGCCGGCAGCGCCGCGGGGGCGGTAGATGTCGAGCTTCTGCTTCTCCGGGTCCGAGGGCTCTCCGCTGACGTAGACCACGTCGTTCACGGCTTCCACGTCGTCGGCGAGTTTGTTGGAGGGAAGGCTCAGGGCCATCAGTCCCGCGGGTTCGGCGTAGATGGGGTTGGCGTAGATCCAGGGGCGGAGTTCCCCATCGATTTCGAGCCAGGCTTCGGCGCGGTAGGCGCCGGGTTTGGTGATGGGCGTGGTGAGTTCGGTGGCGGTCTTCTCGGTGATCACCTCGCCGTTGTGGATGATCTTGAGGAGCGCGGGGACGGGCGTCCGGACGGTCAGGCGCGTGCCGGAAGCGAGCGGAACGCCATCGCCCATCTGGTAGACGCCCAGCGAATTGACAGCGACGAAACCGAAGCCGTGGGAGTCGCAAAGCCAGTCGTGCGCGACATACATCCGGCCCTCGCGCATGGACTGCAGGATCGCGGCGGGGGTCCGTTCGCGGGCCAGGATGTAGGTTGCGTTGTTGCGGAAGGCGACCGCGTAGGGGTCCAGCATGAAGCGTTTGCCGCCGCCGGCGGGGAAGAGTTGATTCTGGTGGGCGTCGTTGGCCGAGAGGCCCGGAAAGCGGCGCGTGGCGAGAATGCGATCCCAGCGGGCGAAGATGTCGGGCCAGTAATCGGCGCCTGCGCCGTAAACCTCGTCGGGATAATCGCGGGCGAGGGCGGCGAGACGGGTCATGCGGCCGCTGTCCAGAGCGGCGCCGCGAAGCCATTCGAGCAGGTCGGTATCGTCGAGGGCGTCGGTGTGGCGGTTATAGATCTCCATGCCGTCCCAACCATCCGGGGACGCTTCCATTTGCCCTTCGACATGCGAATGAAAACGCAGCCCGGGCGCGGGTTCGGGGAAGAGGAGTTCGTGGCGGTCGCCGTGTTCGGCGCCTTTGATGAACAGAACGCCATCGCGGAGGCCGTGCCAGGTAGCTTCATGCGGGCCGCCGTGGTCACTGAAGAGGACGACCTGCGTGCCGGTCTCCCTGGCGGCGTCTAGGACTTGGGCGCGCGTGCCCAGGGTGTGTTTGGCGTCCTCGGCGTGGATGTGGACGGCGGCACGGTAACTGCGGTAGACGCCGACCTCGGGACCGGGCTTGCGCTGGCGGGCCAAGGCTTCGCGGGCTGCCTTGACGGCCGCGAGGCGATCGGGTTGGAGGCGTTCAAGGGTCGTGTACTTGCGGCCGGGCTTCAGTTCAGCCTGGGCAATGAGCACACTGGCGGAGACGGCCAGCAGCAACAGAGCGCGGGCGGCTGTCACTTGGCGGGAATCTCGTACAGGTAGATCTTGTAGTCGTGCCGGTGAGCCGTAAACTTCTCCACCTTGACGGGCTTCCATCCGCGGATCTCGAATTCCAGTGAGACGACGCGTGTACCGGGCTTGAGT
>DNFG01000162.1:0-18088 GCA_003487005.1 Bryobacterales bacterium | reverse complement strand
GAAACGACATCGGCATCTTTGAGATCAACGGTCAGCAAGTCACCTTCGATCACCTCGATCCGGTTGCCCAGACCGAGGAGTTCGGCCTGTTCTCTGCTCCGCCTGGCAAGCACGCCACTCAGCTCCACGCCGACGGCGCGGGCACCAAAATCGCGAGCGGCTGCGATGAGGATCCGGCCATCGCCAGAACCCAGGTCGAATACGGTTTCACCCTGCTTGAGCCCCGAAAGTTCGAGCATTTTGGCGACTAGCGGCTGAGGTGAGCTGACGTACGGAGCGAGTTTCTGCGGCTGCGTGGGCCGAGGCTGAAACGCCTGCAGCCCCGGCAGCGCCAGCGCGCAAAGCAGGGCGGGAAGAATTGGCAGAAGAGGTAGCTGGGACATGACTGAACCTACTGAACTGACCCCGGCGGGATGACGGCCGCATTCTGGCCGGCTCTCCCTGACTTGGATTTTACAATCTTTGAAACGATCTCGGTCACCGCGTGCCAGAGGTCGCGCGGGCGGCTGATCGTGTACTCCTGCCCCTTGAAATACCGCACGGCGTGGCTGATCGCGTCACGCCACGGGGTGACCTGCGGGTACAGGTTGTAATTCATGTAGAAAACGGGAAAATCGGGTACGCCGACCGTCTTGAGCGACTCCGCGGGTACCGCACTGTCCACGAGAGCCTTGGGGCCGGCGAAGACGAGTGCATCCGGAGGATCGGCGCCGGTCATCTCATCCTGAATCAGTTTGCCGAGGAACTCAGCTTCGCTGTTCTTTTGCTGGAGCTTCGCGAAATCGACGCGCCCGAGTTGGATGGTGTCGAGCGCCTTGCCGATCGCGGGAAAGTTGATGTGCTCGGCGGCGTCCTGGCGGAAAAGCACCCGCTCCTCCTGGAGATTGAACGCGACGATGGAGAAGCGGTGGATTCGCGGTTCCCGCTGGAACTGGCGCAGGATCGTGACCAGCGCGGTGGTGTCGAAGGGCTGCAAAGCGGCTGCGTTCTTATTCTGTGGGGCGAAATTGACCATCACCTTCACATTGACGGCTTCCGTCTCTCCGCCACGCTGGACCGGGGGTTCCTCGGCGAACTGCTCGACCTCGGTGGCGGCAATCACGCCCGGGGCCAGAGAAACCGCAAGATCCCGGTCGCGATTGGGAAGTGTCGCTTCGGTCTGCCAGAAGTGGGCACAAACCCGCTCCGTGCGATCGCGCATCAGCCAGTCCACTTTGTATCTGCCTTCGCCCACGTCAAACACTCCCTGCAGGAAGGCGTCACCTTTGGCGTCTTCCTCTATCAGTGGGACGCGAATGCGCTGGGAAAAGTAAACAGGAGAATTGGGCTGATCGACAGGCGTGACCCGAAACAGAACGGTCAGGCTGCTTTCGGCGCCTGCAAGTTCTCGCAGCGGGATGATGAGGTCGTAGACGGCATGAAAGCGCAAGTCGAAACCCAGAGCAGGTTTGCCGGGTGAGAGCCGACAAGGCAGATCCTCACGTGGGTCGCCAGCTTCAAAGATGGCGAGATCGGACCCGACGATGGTGGGTGGACCGCCGCTGGCGGAACGCAGGAGGCTCTGCGCGCCCGCTACTCCCGAGGTGAGGCCCAGTGCCGCCGCCAGGAGAGCCAGGCGCCGGAGACCTTGTCCTTCCGGAATCCGCATGCTGAGTTGATATCCTTCCGCAACAGACTATTCCGAGAGGGAGCCCGCACCGTTTCACCGCGCCGCCGGCGCCCGCCGAAGCCTGTTATCTCGAATCATGCGTCATTCGGCCGCCGCATGCAACCGGTCCCCGTCGCGCCGTGCGCCGCCGGGTATGCTACGCTCCGGAGATATGGCAGGCCGTAGCGTCAATAAAGTCATCCTCCTCGGGCATCTCGGCAAGGATGCCGAAACCCGGTTCACCACCTCCGGCATCGCGGTGACCAAGTTCACCCTCGCCACCAACCGCCGGTTGAAAGACTCCCAAACCGGGGATTGGAAGGAAGAGACGGACTGGCATAACGTCATCCTGTGGCGGGCCGAAAACCTGGCAAACTTCCTGACCAAAGGCAAGCAGGTCTACGTTGAAGGCCGCCTGCAAACCCGCAGCTACGAAGACAAGGACGGCCAGAAACGCTACACGACCGAAGTGGTCGTGGACGAGATCATCCTGCTCGGCGGCAAGGGCGAAGGCGGCGCCGGCATGGGAGACAGCAGTTGGGGCGAAGCCCCCGCACGCGGTCCCGTCTCGATGCCGCGCTCCCAACAGCCGCAGGCCCGCCCGGCTTCGGCTCCCGAACCGGACTTCCCGCCGGCCATGGGCGACGACGACGTGCCGTTCTAGTGGGTTGATCTGGCGCGGGCATTGCGACGCCGCCGTCCGCACGTGATACGTTAGCCGCATGGTCGCCCATCCGGTTGTCACTCCGGTCCCTGAAACCCTCGAACTCGATGGGGGTCTGTTCCTCCGCCCTCTGACTCTTGGCGATGCCCCTATCGTCTTCGATGCCGTTCAGGGCGAGCGCTCAGACCTCCGCACATGGCTGCCGTGGGTCGATCAGACCGAGACCGTGGCCGACACCATCCGTTTCATCCTCGAAGCGCAGGAGCGGCGCAACGACGGCTCCGCCCTCGTCTACGGCCTCTGGCTCGACCTCGATTTCGCGGGCGTGGTGGACCTCCACGCCATCGATCACGACAACGGATCAGCGCAGATCGGCTACTGGCTCCGCGCCGGCGCCCGCGGCCAGGGTCTGGCCACCCAGGCCAGCATGGCGTTGCTCGGCATCGCTTTCGAAATTCTCGATCTGGAACGCATCGAGATCCGCTGCGCAACCGGCAACGAACCGAGCCAGGCCATTCCGCGCCGGCTCGGCTTCGTCATGGAAGGAACACTCCGTCACGCCCAGCGCCTCGTCGATGGTCACAGCGACCTGCGCGTCTTCGGCCTGCTCGCGCAGGAGTACCGTCAGGCGCTCCACGAGTTCGAGCGCCGTTAGCCCAAAATGTCCAGTGCCGCCTGCAACTCGCTCAGCGCGTGGCCGTCACCAATCCGCTTCGCTGTCTCCACGCCGCGCTGATACCAGGCCCGGGCCTCGTCTTCGCGGTCCAGTTGCTCGTTAGCGCGGCCGCCCTGGTAGTAGGCGGTCACGTAATCCGGGTCGCGTTTCACGAGTTCATCGAGTTCCGCCAGCGCGTCTTCCCAGCGCTCCGCGCCCAGGTATTCCATGCAGAGCATGAACCGGACCCGCGAATCGCCGGGCGCCTGCTCCACCATCGTCTTCACTGCTTCGAGTCGGGACATTCCCTTTGATTCTAGCCGGATGCTACCCTCACGTTCATGGATGGACGCCCCGTTCGTGACAGCCTCAGCGAAATCGCCGAATTCGCCCTGCCCATTTACGCCAATCCTCTCGGCTACTTACTCGGCGGGCGTATCATGCACCTCGTCGACCTCGCCGCCGCCACCGCCGCCATGCGCCACGCGCGCCGCTCGGTCGTCACCGCCGCGGTCGATTCGATGACCTTCCTGCACCCCATTCGGATCGGCCAGTTGGTCACTCTCAAGTCGAGCGTGAACCGCGTCTTCCGTTCATCCATGGAGGTTGGCGTTAAGGTGATTGTCGAAGACCTTCGCACCGGCGAAATCCAGCACACAAATTCGTCGTACCTGACCTTCGTCGCCCTGGATGACGAGACCGGTAAACCCGTCGAAGTCCCTCCCGTGCTCCCCGAATCCCCAGACGAGCGCCGCCGGTTCGAACAGGCACTCGAACGTCGCGCCCAGCGCCTCGATCTGAAACGTAAAGCCCAGGATCACGAGCGCGCCCGGGGCTGATTCCGCGCCAGCAACTCCCGTCTCCTCCCAGCCGGCATCTTCTCGGCCGCGATCCTCAGCATGAGCCGCGACGCCCGCCCGCGCTGCTCCATCAGGAACGCAAATGTGGCCTCCGGTTGCTTCGGGTACGCCTCCTTCAGTAGCCAGCCGAGTCCCTTCTCCACCATGTCGTCCCGGTCCGCAATCAAGCGTGTGGCCACCTCGGTGATCGTCTCGAAATTCCGGCCGGCCTTCGCCTCCTGCAACAGCGCCACCGCCGCCGCCCGGCGCTTCCAGCGGTTCTTCGATCCCGTCCAAGACACCAGATGCAGCCGCAATTCCGGCTCATTGGCGATCGAAGCCGCCAACAGCCACGACGCCACCCCGTCACAATGCGCCCAATTGCGCACATGACGGTCGATCCAGCGCTCGAAGAGCTTGAATTCACAAACCCCGCACTGCTGCGCGAAGCGCCGGTAAAGGTAGCAGACCAGCGCGCCAGTCTCGATCCGCCCATCCCGCCACAGCGACTCCATCAGGCGGTTTCTCGCAGTCAGCGGCCACCCCTTGATCTCCCCGCTCAACTCCCTCGCCAACCGGTGCAGATCCGCCGACCGGACCCCGACCGTCTCCACTTCGTGCTGAAAGAACCGCCGCTGGCCGGCGGCGAACGCCGGGTCCGACAGCGCAGTCAGCCGTTCAACGATCATCTGGACAGTTTCGTCCGGCTTGGCTGGATTCATGGTGGTACACTCCCAACATATGACGAACGGCAGCCCCTTCTCGATCCTGAGTGGCGACACAGGCTCGCCCTCCGCCCTCGTTTCGGGCCCCGCGCCGAAGATCACGTCGCTGCTGATCAAGCCCGCCTCGGCCGTCTGCAACCTCGATTGCGAATACTGCTTCTATCTCGATCGCGAAGCCGACCCGTATAAGGATCTGCCCGCCCGCCGGATGACCCTCGACACCCTCGAGCGCCTCGTTGACACCTACCTGTTCTACTCCTATCCGAACGCCACCTTTGCCTTTCAGGGCGGTGAACCGACCCTCGCCGGCCTCGATTTCTTCACCAAGCTTGTTGAGTTCCAGCAGCGCTTCGGCCGCGACGGCCAGAACGTCTCGAACGCCCTCCAGACCAACGGCGTCCTGCTCGACAAGGACTGGTGCCAGCTTTTCCGCGCCTACAACTGGCTGATCGGCATCTCGATCGACGGTCCCGAGGAAGTGAACGACCTCTACCGCTTCAACCGCGCAGGCCACGGCACCTGGAAAAAGGTGATGCAGGGTATTGAAACCATGCAGAAGGAAAAAGTGGATTTCAATGTTCTCTGCGTGCTGAGCCAGTCCAACGTTCACAAGCCGAAAGAGATTTACAAGTTCTTTCGCGGCCTCGGCCTGGATTTCATGCAGTTCATCCCCCTGTCGGAATTTCACCCCGACGGGACGCCGATGCCTTTCACGATCACGCCGGACGAGTATGGCCGTTTCATGTGCGAAGTCTTCGAACTCTGGTGGCCCGAGCGCCGGAAGGTGCGCGTCCGCTTCTTCGACAACCTGGCCGAGGCGCTCGCGGGCCAAAAACCCGGCAGTTGCACGATGCACGAGACCTGTGACAGCTACGTCGTGGTGGAATACAACGGCGACATCTACCCGTGCGATTTCTTTGTCGAAAAGGAGTGGAAGCTGGGCAATGTGAACCTGGATAGCTGGAGCGAAATCTCCCGCCGTGTCCGCCGCTACAATTTCGCCGCGAAGAAAACACTGGCCCATCCGGAATGTCAGGTCTGCGAATATCAATCGATTTGCCACGGCGGCTGTCCGAAATCCCGCCACGGCCAGAACAGGAAATTCGAAGATCTGGACTATTTCTGCCAAGCCTACAAGATGATCTTCGCCAAAGCCGTCGGACCGTTGCGCGAGGAAGTGAAGAAACTCCTCGGCCACGCCGCCGACCTCACGCCGCACAGCATCAGCCCGTATTAACTTTCCGGCTTGATGTGAACCACCTGCGAGCTGTGGTCCCATATTGCCCCTGCGATGATGGGAGCCACTCCCACGCCGATACACACCGTCCAAATCACAGGAACGGACGAAGTGCGGAGAAGCAGGTTGGGCGTCAGGAAGAGGGCGGTGAGTACCCCAAACCCCCTCCCGCGAATCCGATGCCTCCGCACACGCAATTCGACGATTGCGCTGCGCCCAATCGTCTGCACGCCCTTCGCCGGCCGGTTCTTACCCTTCGCCCGCTTCACATCCATTGTAAAAGTGGTGGGTGTCACCCCCAGCCAGGCCCCTTCGATTCGCGCGCCGCTATCGAGTTTCACAATCGCTGTGTGGCCACCCAGAATCGCCGTGGTCGCCTCCCACTCGATCGGCGCCGGTGGCGCGGCGGGCAGCAGCGCCGGCGCCAGAAACAGCAGAAATAGATGTCTCACGATTACTGTTTCCCTTCGTTCTCCTGTGGCCCCATTGTCTCCAGAGGAAACTGCGATTCGGTCGCCTTGCTTTCCTTCAGTCGGACGTCTGGTGGACTCTCCGGCTTGATGTAAACCACACGGGTGGTCTTGTCCGAGGCTCGCCCCAAGAGGTGGGAAGTGGTCAACATCGCGATCAGCACCGGCAAGCCGACGGCGGCGGACGGAGCCTGATAAGCAAGCGGCATTCCGCCGAAGTAGCCAATGAGTGTCCCGATCACGCGTCCGCGTATCCGCCTCTCCTGCAGGCGCAATTCGACGATCGAACTGCGCTCAAGTGTCTGAACGCCTTTCGGCGGCCCGTTCTTCCCCTTCGTCCGGTCCACGTCGATCGTGAACGTAGTGGGTGTCACATCCAACCAAACCCCCTCAATCCGTGCGCCGCTATCGAGTTTCACAATCGCCTTCCGGCCGCCGAATGCCGCGGTCGTCATCTCCCACTCGATCGGCAATGGTGGCGCGGCGTACAGCAGCACCGGAGCCAACAACACCAGTGTCAGTCGTTTCATGGCTCATGTTCTCCTTTGCCTCCTCCAGGCCAATTGCCTCTGGAGGAATGCTCAGTCCGGTCCCTTCCAGATCCCTCAGCCCGCCGCTTTGCGGGCTTTCCCTCTTGATCAGCACCACCCGCGTGGCCTTGTCGAAAGCTCTGCCGGCCATGTAGGAAGCCACGAGTACGCCGTAGAACACCCCCAGGGCCGGGCCGGCCTTCTTTTCCAGGGAACGGCCCTGTTCCCAGGAACGGCCATGAACAACGCTGAGCGCGGAGCTGCCTGCCACGAATCCAAAGACAGTCCCCCAGACCCGTCCCCGGATCCGCTTCTCCTGCAAGCGCAGTTCAACAATCGCGCTCCGGTCCAACGTGTGCACGCCCCTCCGCGGCTGGTTCTTCCCCCTGGACCGCTCCACATCGATCGTGAACGTGGTGGGCGTCACGCCCAACCAGTTCCCCTCGATCCGCGCGCCGGTATCGAGTTTCACAATCGCTTTCCGGCCCCCAAAGGCGGCGGGGGTCATCTCCCACTCGACCGGCATGGGCGGCGCGGCGTGGAGGAGGAGTGGGACGGCTGCCAGAAGTAGGGTGATCATTCTCATGGCCACAGCGTAGGCCGAATCCAGACGCCCCGGGCGGCTTCTTGTGCCAGTTTTCGATCTGGCACAAGCCGGCCGCTCATGGTCATGGGATTCGTGCGACTCCGCGCGGTTGGCCCGGCTCTGGCGGTTTACTGGAGCGGGGATCGCCGAACAGGGCACTCCATCCGGCGAGCGCCAGGAAGATCGTGATCCCAATGATCCACTTCTCGGTACCAGTCGATCGGATCTTCACATCGCGCACGTCCTTGTACTCGATCTCCTGCGCGGTGCCTGCCTTGTGATCGGGCCCGAGAACGAAGGAGTCGCTCCGGACCGTGCCCACCCGGCCGACCAGCACCACCCCGGACGTCATCCGCACCTCGATGCGGCGGCCCTTCGGCAGGTTCTTGATGTATCCGGCCAAGGGCGGTGGCGCGTCACCCGCCGGCAGTAGGGTTGCGACGCAGACCAACGCAATCAGGGCGCGCAGAATGCGGCGGAACGGGTAAGCAGGGACACACTTGATCATTCTCATGACCGAAGCGTAGGGCAGAAATGACGGGCGCAGACCCGCGCTTGTGCCAGTTCTCAATCTGGCACAACGCCGCGCAGAGCTTCGAGCGAATCTTGCGCCACCACCCGGAACACCCGCGGCCGGGGGCCATCCGCAGGAAACGCCCTCGCCGCCACGACGTCCGCCGCCACGATGGCGCACGCGCGCAACCCCTCGTGCCAGTCCGCCTCCTCCGGATTTCGCAGCAACACCTGGTCCGGCGGGAAACCCAAAGCCGACAGCAGCGTCCGCGCCCATTGCAGAATCGATGGCGATCGCGACACCAGCCCGATCAGTACCGGAAACGGTGGCCGCTGGATGCCCGCCACCAATTCCGGGACCGACTTCAAGTGAAACCGCTTCAGCCGGGCATCGGGCCACCGTGCCGCCACCGCCCCCGCATTCCCTTCGCTCACCAGCAGCAGCGCCGCGCGCGGGCGCTCATCGAGACCCGAAAAAGGCACCGCTTCCCCGATCGCCTCCTCCAACTCAGCCGCGATGATGCGCGCCAATTCGGGGTCCGGGTCCACCACCACGCGCTCATGAAGATCCCGGCTGTCCGTGATCCGGTCCAGCGCCGCACGCAGTTCCTCCGGACCATAGCCCTGCAGCCGCGCCTGTTCCACCCACAGCCGGACAAACGAGTCCACCCCACCCAACCGCTCCGCCCGTCCCGAGGCCACGAACACGCCGCTCCCGGCACGCATTTCCAGCCAGCCACGCTCCTCCAGATCCTGATAAACCGCGCTCACCGTGTTCCGGTGGATCTTCAGCCGCCGCGCAAACTCGCGCACGCTCGGCAAGCGGGCGCCGCCGGCCAGTTGCCCGCTCAGAATCCCCAGCAGCAACTGAGCGCTGAGCTGCTCCCGGATCGGTGGACCCTCGCGTGAAAGCCAGATGCGAATCATCGCCACTTCCCTGCTTAAATGCGGTGAAAACCGCGCAAAATGTCACGCAAAGCGTATCTTAAAACGACCGGACGCCCGTGTGGGCAGGCCATCGGATAGTCGGTCGCCGCCAGTTCGCGCAGTAGCCACTCCATCTTCGCCATGTCCAGCGGCATGTTGATCTTGATCGCCGCCCGGCACGCCACCGAGGCCGCGATGCCCCGCCGCAGATCGTCCACCGACACGCTCCGCAACTCGCTCTCCGCCATTTCGATGATCTCGTAAACCACCCGCTCGAGCGCGGCCGTCGGCAATGCCGCCGGCGCAGCCTTGATGGCGATCGTCCCCCGGCCGAAGGGCTCCGTCTCGAACCCCGCCATTGCCAGGTCCGCGGCGATGCGCTCATACTCCGCCTGCTGCGCGGGCGTCAATGACAGCACGATGGGCATCAGCAACCGCTGCTGCTCCACCGCCCCGCGCGCCTGCGCCTTCAGCACCTTCTCAAACAGAATCCGTTCGTGCGCCACGTGCTGATCGATGATCCACAGCCCCTCTCGGCCCGCCGCCAGAATGAAACTGTCGTGGATCTGGCCCAACAGCCGCAATTCCGGCAATTCCGCCATGGATGGTGGCAGATCGACCGCCAGATCCGCCGGAAATCCGGTGTGCGTGTCGGGCACCCTCAGCCGCAAGGGCTGCGACTGCGGCGGCGGCACATCACTGAAATCGAATCGCGGCGCCGGCGCTGCCGTGGGCTGCAGCCGGAAGTCCGGCGGCGGCAGCACGCTGCGCGGCACATCGGCGGGCGGCACATCCAGCGACTGGGTGAACTCCGAGTACGGCAACCCCACCGCCGGCTGCGACGGCGAATGCAGCGGAATCGCCCCCGCCGGCGCCGGTCGCTTGCTGATCAAAGTCTCCCGCAGCGTGTCGCGAACGAAATCATGGACGAAACTCGCGTGCCGGAACCGGACCTCCGTCTTCGAAGGATGCACGTTGACGTCCACCTCGCCCGGATCGCAATCCACGAACAGCAGCGCGAACGGATAGCAGGCCGACGGCATCAGGTTGTGATAAGCCGCCGAGATCGCGTGCAACAGCAACCGGTCCCGGATCACCCGCCGGTTCACGAACAGATAGATCGAATTCCGGTTCGACTTTTGCACCTGCGGCCGGGAAATGAAGCCGTGAACGGTGAACGCTCGCTCCCCGTCGGGCAGCGGCAGGATCTTCACCTGCGTGTCCACCTCGATCAACTCCTCCAGCGCCGTGTCGCCGAACACCTGAAACACCCGCTCGCGCTGCGTCGCCACTGGCGCCACGCGCAGCAGATCCCGCTCGCCGTGCGTCAACGAAAAGCTCTTGTCCGGGTTGGCGAGGCTGTAATGGGTGACCAGCGAAGCGATGTGTGCAAGTTCGGTCTGTTCGGAACGGAGGAACTTCTTCCGGGCCGGCACGTTGTAGAACAGGTCGCGAACCGTGATCGTCGTCCCGCCCGGAAACGCGGTTTCGTCCACGGTCATCAGCCGCCCCCCCGCGATCTCGATCCGCGTGCCCGCCTGTTCATGGCGGTCGCGCGTCTCCAGAACCAGCCGGGAAACAGATGCGATCGAAGGCAGCGCCTCCCCCCGGAAGCCCAGCGTCGCGATCGCCTCCAACTCATCCACATTCGACAATTTCGACGTCGCGTGCCTCTCAAACGCCAGCATCGCGTCGTCGCGCATCATTCCGCAGCCATTGTCCGCGATCCGGATCAACCGGCGCCCGCCGCCCTCGATCTCCACACGCACGTCCGTCGCGCCGGCGTCCAGAGAGTTCTCCAGCAACTCCTTGACGACCGAAGCGGGCCGCTCCACCACCTCGCCCGCGGCGATCTTGTTGGCGACATTGTCCGAGAGAACGTGAATCCGGCCCATGATGCGAAATGAAAAGGGCGCACCGCGCAAAGGCGGCGCGCCCTTCTAGGGTAGCGTCTTCCGGACCGGTGCTTACTGCAGCACCAGGCCCTTGTCTTCCAGCAAAGTGCCCAGCCGCTGCTGCAGCACCAACAGGTTCCGCTTGTACTGCACCGTCTGGTTCACCAGGTTCGACTGCGCCTGCGTCAGATCCGTCTGCGCCGACAGCAGGAAGAAGATCTGGATCACACCCAGGTCGTAGCGTTTCTGGTCGGCTTCGACGCGCTTTTCGGCGAATTCCAGCGCAATCCGTGCCAGCTTGACGCCCTCGCGGCTCGACTCCACCTGCGTAATCGCGTTCAGTACTTCCTGCCGGAGCTGCTGCTCGATATTCCGCTCGCGCATTGCGTTCAACCGCTTGTTGACCACCGCGTCCGCCAACCCGGCCGATGCCGCCCGGTCCCGCAGGGGAAGCTGCAGGTTGAGACTGAATGCGAAGGTATTGAAATTGAACCACTGATTAAAAGCATCGCCGAGTCCGCCAGGAATAATGACAACGCCCGTCGAACCCGCCGGATACCCCGGCTGTCCCGGTCGAAGCCGCGCCGTGCCACCACGTCCCGTTGTCGAGTAGGTTCCCTGAAAGTTCAGTTGTGGCTTCAACTGGTTCATCGCGCTCTCGATTTGCAAATCGTTCACTTCCAGACTGGTCCGCAGGCTCATCAGATCCGGCCGGTTCTGCTTGGCCAAGTCCACCATCTCGTTCGGGTTGTACTGCCGGTCATCCGGAGCCTGGCTGACATCTTCAGTCAGCACGATTGGAATACTCTGGAACGCCGGATCGAGATCCGCCCCAATCTGCCGCCGCAGGCTGTCCTCGAACTGCTTGATCTGATACTGCACTTGCACCACGCCAATCCGCGCAGTGGCCGCCTGCTGTTCGGGCTGATAGATCTCCAGTTCCGGCGTCGCGCCCAATTCCAGCTCCCGCCGCGCCCGCTTCAGCGATTCTTCCGCCAATGACAGCGCCTGCTCCTGGACCCGCAGCCGCTCCCGCGCACTCACCAGATCCCAATACGCGTTCTCCGCCTGCACGATCAGGTTCTGCACCTGATCACGGAAGGTGAACTCCTGCACGCGCACCTGCCGCTTCGCAATCGTGATCGGCAGCCGCGTGATATTCATCCCCCGGCCGCGAAGAAGCGGCTGCGTGAAGCCCATTTGCAGCGTGTTGTTCCAGCCCGGGTTGAACAACAGAAACTGGTTGTTGCTCGACTGACGGCTCCCGCTCCACTGCCCGAACACCGTCGTGCTCGTCGGCAGCAACTGCTGCACGCGCGCCGTGAATGGTTGGTTCAGCGTGCTGACAATGTTCGCACCCTCAAGTTCGTTCGTCGCAGGTGTCTCCGACCGCGTCGCCGAGAAGTTCGCCGTGAATGTCGGGTCAAACACCCCCAGTGCCCGCTGAATCCCGTTCTTCGGAATCTCCAGCGTCAGCTTCTGAATCCCGATGTTGGTATTGTTCGCCAGCACCAGATCCAGATACGCCTTCAGCGAGAGCGTCAACTTCCCGTCCACTACATACTCCGCCAGCCGGACCGGCGGCTCCAGCACCACCCGCGTGTCGAGTGCTCCGAAATTCTTCTTCCAATAGTTCCCCGTTCCAAACCAGGGAGCCGAAAAGTCACTGTGCGAAGGACTTACCAGATTGCTGCGCATCTGCGCAGGCGCAATCATAGTCAGACACAGAAAAACTGCTATTAGTCGCATGGTCAATCCTGAACTCGTCTCAAAGGAAAATGATCTCTCTACTCATACCGGATGGCTTCAATCGGATCCAGCTTTGCCGCCTGCACCGCCGGGTAAATCCCGAACAACAGACCGATGCCCACCGAAACCCCGAACGCCACGGCAATCGAGGCGAACGTCACCACCGTGGACCACCCCGCCGCCGCGGCAATCACCCGCGACAGCGTGAACCCGAACAGAATCCCGATCAGCCCGCCGATGATCGAAATCATCACCGCCTCGGTGAGGAACTGCCGGATGATATCCTTCTGCCGCGCTCCAATCGCGCGGCGGATGCCGATCTCCCGCGTCCGCTCCAGCACCGTCGCCAGCATGATGTTCATAATACCGATGCCACCCACCAGCAGTGAAATGCCAGCAATACAGATCATCACCACCTTGAAGATGTCCGAAGTCCGCTTCTTCTGCTCCAGCAGTCCCGCCGGCACCGTCACCGTGAAGTCGCCCGCATCCTTGTGCGTCGCCGTCAGAATCGCCGTCACCACCCCGGCCACTTCGATTGAATCCGTCCCCGGCACCACGCGCATGTAAATCCCGTCGATCTCGTCCTTCAGGTAGCTGTTTCCATCTTCAAACCGCCGCATGACGGTGTTCAGCGGCGCAACCACCAGATTGTTCCGGCTCAGGATCTCCACGCCTTCCACGTCCGTGTCCGCCCCTGCCTGCTGCGCCATCACTCCAATCACCTGCAGCCAGACTTCGTTCAGCTTCACGTACTTGCCCACGGCCGGCTCATACCCCAACAGATTCACCTTCGCCGACTCGCCCAGCACGCACACCGGCGCCGACTGCGCGTCCTCCTCCGCCGTGAAGAACCGTCCCTCCACGACCCGGATGCTCTGAATCTGCTCGTAGGCCGGCTCCACTCCGATCAGCACCGGCGGTTCCGCCGCCGTCTTCGGGATCACCTTCGCCGGCTTGAACCGCTTGCGCGGCGTCGCCAGTTCAATTCCCTGGGTGTTCTCCTTGATCGCCCGGAAATCCCGGAACGTCAGCCCCGGCGAGATCGCCCGCCTCGCCTGCAATTCGTTCCGGTCCACCGCCTCCTTGGCTTCAATGATGATGTTGTTCACGCCCAGCATGTCGATATAGCTGAGCATCTCCTTCTCGACGCCCGCCGTGATCGCCAACATGGCCACCACGGCACCCACTCCGAAAATCATCCCCATCATCGTCAGCATGGTGCGCAACTTGTGCACCAGCAGACTCGACAGGCCCATGTAAATCTCGGGAATATACGACTGCAACAGGTGACTCACGGCTCACTGTCCTCCCTTCGAGGCGCCGCCAGGCATCGCGCCCATCGGCCCGCCGGAGGATTTCGGCTCCCCGGCCTTCTTCCGGTCGCTCGGCGAGGCCGTCGGGTCTGCCATCGCGATCACATCGCCGGCCTGAACCCCTTCTCCGATCACCGTCACCGTCTCACTCCGCTTCGCTATCTTGATCACGCGCTGTTCGAATCCCTTCTGCGTCTTGACGAACACCACCGGCTTGCCTTCCTTCTCGAACACGGCCTGATTTGGCACGAAGATGGCATCCGGCACCTTTTCGACAATGATCTCGACATCGGCCAGCAACCCGGGGCGCAACAGCACTTCCAGGTCCGACTCCGCGGCCGGAGGCGTCGGCAGCTTCGCGCTTGCCATATCTTCCTGGGAATAGCCCTGTGTGTTGCTCACGCGCATCTGCGTCAGTTCCAGCGGCTGATCTCCTCCGCCGCCCCTCTGTCCGCGCTCGCCGCGCTGCCCGCGCTGTCCGCGTGGCCCGCGCTCGCCGCCTTCCGCCTGCGCACCTTCCGCTCCAGCCGCCGGACCCTTGGTTGCCGCGGCTTTGGTCGCTTCTCCACCCTTCGTCGCGCCACCCTTCGTCGCGCCACCCTTCGTGGCCGCGCCACCCCCTGCCGTGGCTCGCAGTTGCGCGAAAATCTTCTGCCGCTCCTCCTGTGACAGATCCTGCATATTCCTGCCGCCAAGCGCTTTCTGGAACGCTTCCCTCATCTGCGTCTGCTGCTCAGCCGACATTTGCGGCATGCCGCCCCCGGCCGCACCCGGTCCGCCGCCGCCCATCATGAAGGTCCTTGCCCCTCCACCATTACCGCCGCCCATCGCCATCCCCATCGCACCGGCTGGCATTCCGCCAAACATCGCGGGACCCGTCGCTGCCGCCGGCTTCTTCCGGTTCGCTTCCGCAGTCGCCAGAATACGCGCCACCTGCTCCGGCGTCGCGCCCAACGTCGTCAACAACTGCTTCATATCGATCGAAAACACCACGTCAAACTTCTTGCCAGGATCGGCCGAGAACACGTTCGCACTCGCCGTCCCGCTCATCGACTTGATCTTCCCGTTGAACACCTTGTCCGCAATCGCATCCAGCCGGATCAATACATCCTGACCCTCGGTCAGATTCGCCCGGTCCAGCTCCCCGACACGCGCCACCACTTCCAGTTCCGAGAGATCCAACACCTCTGCCACCGGAATGCCCGGCTGCACCTGATCGCCTTCCCGGATGTCCGGTACCGCCGACCCGAACATGCCCGAGAATCCGGACCGGTTCTGCTTGATCGCCACCAGCCCGCTGATTGGCGACAACAGCTTCACCTGCGCCAGTCTCGTCTGTTCGCGCCGGATGTCCAGGACATTCCGGTTCCGCCGCTCCCGCAGAACCGCCAGTTCAGCCTGCGCCTGTTCCTGCCTCGACTTCACGTCGCTCTCCAGCTGTTTCAGCCGCCGCCGCGCCTCTTCCAGGTTCAGTGTGTTCTTCTGCTGATCGATCGCCGACAGAAGCTCGTTGCGCTTCACTTCCAGCTCGGCCCGGCGCACTGAATACCGCGCCCGCAACAGCTCCACCTGATCCTGGTTGTTGCGAATGTTCAGATCGGCCTGCGCCTTCTTGATCTGCTCGTCCACCTGCTCCAGTTCCAGCTGCTTCTGCTCCAGCCGCGCCAGCACTTCCGAATCGTCAAACTCGACAATCAGGTCCTTCTCACGGGCAAACGCCCCCAGAGGCGCCAGCCGCGTCACCTGCACCGTTCCAAACAGATTGGGCGCGGTCAGCGAGGCCGACCGGACCGCACGTAACTCACCCCGCGCGTAGCTTCGGACCACCACATCGCCCTGGCGCGCTTTCGTCGTCGGCGTTTGCTGCTGCCGGCCCGGCAGGCCCTGGAAAAGGCGCCACGCACCATAACCCGCCGCAGCCACCACGGCCACGATCATCAGTCTGACTATCAGCTTCTTCATGGTCTATTCCGTCTTCCAGCTAGAACTTCTTGGCCCGCTTGGCGACTTCCGCCGGATTCTCGAGTGCGATGCGGTCGCCTTCCTGCAATCCGCCCGTCACCACGATGTCGTTGTCATTCCGCTGACCCACCTCGATCAGCCGTACCTGGAAGCCCTGCCCGCGCTGCACCCACACTGCCGGCTTGCCTCCTTCCATGAAACTCGCCTTCGCCGGGATCAACAGGCTGTTCGCCGCCGTCTCAATCAGCACTTCCGCCGATGCGCTCATCCCGGGCCGCAGCCGGTCATCCACTTGCGTCAGCGTCGCCCGCGCCGGAAAGGTCTTCTCGCTTGATGCGCCGAAACCACGGAACTGCAAACTTGCGATTGGGCTGATCCAGTCCAGCTTCGCCTTGAACTCCCGGTCGGGAATCGCATCCACCCGGACCCGGATCTCCTGACCCAACTTCACCTTCCCGCGATCCACTTCCTCCAGCTTCAACTCGATCCGCATCTCCGACAGGTCCGGAATCTCCGCGATCGCCGCGCCGGTCCACGCGTTGTCGCCTTCCTTGAAGGCCGGCGGCGTCGAACCCCAGCTGCCCTGTGCCCGGAAATTCGGCATGATGTTGACAATCCCATCCACGGGCGCCCGGATCACCATCTTCGACAAGTAACCCTTGATCCGCTCCATGTCGCGCACGGTCTTGTCCTTGCGCATCTGCAACCGGTCAATATCCGCATCCTGGGACACCCCGTGCGCCTTGATCGTCGTCTTTACCTGCTGCAGTGCACCCTGCGAAATGCCGACGTCGATCCGCGTCTTGGCGCCTTCAATCTCCGACAGGATCTCCGCCTTGCTCGCTTCAAGCTCGGAACGCTGCACGTCATACTGCGACGTCATCAGACTCATCGCATCCTGCTCGTTCGTGATCCGGTGCGTCGCCCTCTGCTGCACGATCTCGCTGTCCACCGTCCGGACCTGCGTCTGCCGGTCCAGATAGTACTGTTCCAACTGCGCCGAGTCGAACTCCACCACCACTTCACCCCGTCTCACCGGCTTGCCCGACTCCGCCAGCGTCACGATGCGCGGATTCGGCACCTGCGGCGCGCTGAGAATCGTCGAACGCACGCTCTTGATCTCACCGCGCGACTTGACTGACACGACAAACTCGCCGCGCCGCACACTCGCCACCGGCACCTCGATCGGCTTGTTCGTGTTGTAGTGATAGGCTGCGTAGCTTCCGCCCGCCAACACCAGCAATCCCACAATCCAGCCAATCACCTTGCCGCGGCCATTCGATTGACCCAGTCGTCCCGACTTAACATCCTTCGACATGCTTCACTCCTGTCGTCATTTCCCGCGGCAAGCTCGCTCTTGGATCCTTCCCGCTGCTCTTCTTCTCCGGCGGACGCTCCGTCGCCACCGTCTCGCCTTCCTTCAATCCGGACTTGACGGCCGCCTTCACGTTGCTCGTCATGCCCAATTCCACCGCCCGCCTCTCGAATCCCGTCGACGTCCGCACGAACACATACGGCGCCCCGTCCGCCCCGCCGTCCCTGTGCACGCTCTCCAGGGGCACCACGATCTGCTCCCTCGCCTCTTCCACCACCACATCCGCGCTCACGCTCAAATCCGGAATCACTCTCGGGTCCAACCCCTCCACCTTGATGAACACCGGAATCTCCTTCACAAAATCGGCCCGTTGCCCGCCGGTCTTCGTCATCGCCCCGATAGACACCACCCTCCCCGGTAGCTCCATCCCCGGATAGGCATCGAAATGCAGCCGCGCCTGAGCGCCTACACGAATCAGCTCAACATCCGTCTGATTCACCGAGGCCGAAACCATCATCGATGTGGGGTCCACAATCTGCATGAACATCTGCCCCGACATCAATTGGTCGCCTTCCTTGATCTGCACCATCTCGCCGCTCCGGAACGTCTGCTGCATCACCACCATCCCGTCCATCGGCGCCGCCAGACTCATCCGCCCAAGGTTCCGCTCGGCCATCTCCAGTTCCTTGCGCGAGGACGCCATGCTCAACTCCGTGTTCCGCCGCTGCGCCTGCTCGCTGATCTGCTGAAACTTCACTTCGCCCAGCAACTGCTGCAGCCGCGCCTCCGCCTCCTCCAGTTGCAGCTTCAGCATCTCCGCCTGGATCTGGCTCAACACCGGCGTCGTTTTGATATCCAGCTTGGCCTTCTCCACCGCCGCCTTCGCCTGTTCAATGTTCAAGGCCCGCGCCTTCCGCGTCACCTCCAACTCGGAGTCCGTGATCCGCAGAGACATCTGGCTCTGCTCCACCGAAGCGCGGAAATCGTCCAACCGTGTCTCCTGGTATTGACGGTCAAATTCAGCGACAATATCGCAGATCGGAAGAGCGTCTGTAGG
>DNFG01000190.1:2984-3160 GCA_003487005.1 Bryobacterales bacterium | reverse complement strand
GGCTGCTTGCTCTTGCCGGGGAACAATTGCCCGCAGGCATTCCCGTGGAATGGAACGGTGCAACCCTCGTGTTCGGCGTCTGCGCCGCGATGGCGTCGGCGGCCCTTGCCGCGCTGCTGCCCGCCCTGCGGGCCACAAAGACCGACCTGCACAGCGGGCTCAAGGAAACCGGCGCC
>DNFG01000190.1:2355-2585 GCA_003487005.1 Bryobacterales bacterium | reverse complement strand
CGCCTTGGCCCTGTTCCGGAGCCTCCAGGTGCTCAACCTGGCCGACCTGGGCTTCGTACCCGAAAACGTCCTGACCATGAAGGTGGCCGCTCCGGAGAGCCGCTATACGGCTCCTGAACAACTGACGGATTTCGCCCTTCGCACCGCGGAACGCGTCCGGGAGGTCCCGGGCGTCCGGCATGCGGGAATGGTGAACATGCTGCCCATACAGGATTCTTATGCCAACGGCA
>DNFG01000190.1:0-2101 GCA_003487005.1 Bryobacterales bacterium | reverse complement strand
ACGCTCTTCCGATCTTACAGGATTCTTATGCCAACGGCAATTTCACCATCCGCGGCCGCCCGAAACAGCCTCCCGGCCACGAGCCCGCGGCCGAGCACCGCGTCGTCACGCCGGGCTATTTCGAGGCGATGGGCATCCCGCTGGTGGCCGGCCGCGCATTCAACGCCGCAGACCAGAATGGCCCCACTCGCGTCGCAGTAATCAACGAACGCGCTGCAAGGATCTATTGGCCTGGGCAGAATCCGATTGGCCAGTGGATCGCCTGGGGTACGGAACCCAAGCCCGAAGGCTGGATGCAGATCGTGGGCATCGCCGGCAATGTGCGGCACGTCAGCCCTTTCCGCCCACCGCTCACGGCCATCTATATACCGATCAAACCGGGCGGACCCGAGTTCGCCTGGCCCGCGATGAGCCTCGTCGTCCGGTCGCCGCTCACGCCCGATTCCCTGGCTCGCTCCATCCGCGAAGAGGTGCGCAGCCTCGACCCGGGCACCGCGCTCTATCTCGTGAAGACCATGTCGGGCGTGGTCTCTGACTCAACCGCCGGTACCCGCTTCCTGGCCCGCCTGCTCAGCCTGTTCTCAATGCTCGCGGTGGTGCTGGCCCTGGTGGGTGTCTATGGCGTGATGTCTTATCTGGTTTCGCAGCGGACCCACGAGATCGGCGTTCGCATCGCCTTCGGCGCCGGCAGTGCGGGCATCTTGCGTCTGGTCCTGGCCCGCGCCCTCCGAACCGGGCTGATCGGTGTCGCGGTGGGTACCATGGGCTCCGTATCCCTGCTGATGATCGCGCGCCACTATTTGCTCGGCATCGACCTGGGCTATCTGTGGACATACGGCGCGGCTGCGGCCGGGATTCTTACCGTCACGCTGGCTGCAAGTCTTGCGCCCGCGTGGCGCGCCTCGCGCGTGGACCCTCTGGACGCCCTGCGCGACGACTAGTTGCAAAATGCCGATTCGTGTGAAGGTCCGGATGCCAGAGCAAACGGCCGTCGAGGGCGGACCGGGCCCTCGACGGGTTTCCGCATCACCAGTCCCCAACCCGGCACCACGCGTCCATCGACGCCGCCGTCAATGTCAGGACCGGCTCAGCCCTCGCGGTTCCTGTCTTCAACCCCGATCCAGTTTGGCGATCCCGGACGATTTCAGACAGCATCCTGGCAGTGTGCGGCCAGAGACAGGAGAGCGGTCTGAAACGGCCTAGCTGAACGCCTGGCGAAGGACCTGGTAGCTCTTGGGGACGGCGGTTTCCGGATCTTCCTTGCCTTCCATTTCGAGCGAAATCCAGCCGTTGAAATTGTGTTGATAGAGGATTCCGGCAATGCGCGGGTAGTCGAGGTCGAGGGTGTACCATTCGCCGCCGCCGTAGTAGGTTTTGGCCTGGACGATGGTGGCTTTGGGGGCGAGTTGGGCGATGCCGGCGTAGGGGTCGCCGGGGTAGTTGCCGGTATCCATATTGAGGCCGAGCCAGGGGGAGTTGACCATGGAATGGATTTTGAGAAGGGTATCGACGCTCGTGGTGAGGCCCCAGTGGTTTTCCAGCGCCATCATGACGCCGAGGTCTTCGGCTTCGGGCAGGCAGGCCTGGATGGATTCGACACACCACTTGATGGCGTCGTCGTTGGTGTAGCCGGGGACGGGGGGTTCGTCGCCTTTGACCTTCATCAGGTCGTCGAATGAAGGGATGGTCTTCCAGCGGCCTGAATTGAGGCGCATGCAGGGGATACCGAGGCGGGCGGAGAGTTCGAGGCAGCGGAGGGTGTGGTCGATGTGTTTCTGGCGTTCGGCGCGGTCGGGGAAGACGAAATCCTGGTGGATGGAGAGCATGGGGAAGCAGAGGCCCTGTTCGAGGGCGCGGCGCTTGAGCCCATTGACATAGGCGGGGGTCTCGTTCGCCATCTGGCGGTGGAGGATTTCGACGCCATCGAAGCCGATTTTGGCGGCCTGATCGATGACCTTCTCGATCGGGTACTTCTCGGTCTTGAAATGCCAGTAAGAATAGGAGGACACAGCGAGGGGGATGCGCCGGCGCGCGCCGGAGGCCGGGGTCTGGGCCGGGGCCTGAGTGGCGAGGGGGGCGAGGGCCGCGGAAGCGAGAAGAG
>DNFG01000194.1 GCA_003487005.1 Bryobacterales bacterium | reverse complement strand
TTCGGCGTGGCGGGCTTTGCGGTCCTTGCGGAAGCGGGCCTGGGCTTCGTCGTCGAACGCGGGCAGCAGGTCGAAGGGGATGTTGGCGGGCTGGTAGTGGCGGGGGTCCGCGGCGGAGATGTAGTGGCAGAGCGAGCCGAGCGCGGTGGCGCGGGGCATGGGTTCGGGCTGATGGCCTTCGGCGAGGGCGGCGGCCCAGCGGCCGGCGAGCAGGCCGGTGGCGATGGATTCGACGTAGCCTTCGACGCCCGAAATCTGGCCGGCGAAGAAGACGCGCGGGTCGGCCTTCAGTTGGAGAGTCGCGTTGAGAAGTTCGGGGCCGTTGATGTAGGTGTTGCGGTGCATCTGTCCGTAGCGCAGAAAAGCGGCGTTTTCGAGGCCGGGAATGAGCTGAAACACGCGTTTTTGGGCGGGGAAGGTCATGTGATTCTGGAAGCCGACGAGGTTGTAGCTGCCGGCGCGCTGGTCCTCCTGGCGAAGTTGGATGACGGCCCAGGGGCGGCGTCCGGTTCGCGGGTCGACGAGGCCGACTGGCTTCATGGGGCCGAAGCGGAGGGTGTCCACGCCGCGGCGGGCGATCTCCTCGACGGGCAGGCAGGACTCGAAGAAGGGGATCTTTCCTTCGTGGATTTCCTGGTCCTCGGGAATGTGGGCGGGGGCGCTGTCGGCGGTCAGCAGGGCTTCGACGAAGGCATAGTACTCGTCGCGGGTGAAGGGGCAGTTCAGGTAGTCGGCGGTGGAATCGAGGGACTTGTCGTAGCGGGAGGCAGCGAAGGCGATTTCGCGGTTCACGGTGGAGGCGTCGACGATCGGGCTGATGGAGTCGTAGAAATAGAGGCGGCCGCTGCCCGTGCGGCGGGCGATGTCTGCTGCGAGCGGGCCCGAGGTGAGAGGGCCGGAGGCGATGATGACGATTCCGTCATCAGGGATCGCGCGAATTTCTTCACGGCGGATTTCGATCAGGGGTTCGGCTTCGAGTGCGGCGGTGATATGGGCGGCGAAGCGGTCGCGATCGACGGTCAGGGCGTGGCCGCCGGGCACGCGGGCCTCGGCGGCGGCGCGAAGAGCGAGCGAATCCAGCCTTCGCAGTTCGTGCTTCAGCAGCCACGAAGCCGTGTTTTCGGCATCGCTTTTGAGCGAGTTCGAGCAGACCAGTTCGGCGAACAGGGCGGTCTGGTGGGCGCTGGTGGACTTCAGCGGGCGCATTTCGGACAGCAGGACGCGGCATCCGGCGCGCGCGAGTTGCCAGGCTGCTTCCGCGCCGGCGAGACCACCGCCGATCACGTGGATCTGAGAGTCAGGCATGGATCAATTACCATTGTAGGTTTACGCCAAGAGCCCGCCATGCCATTGATCAAACAGATTTCCCTGCTTGTGTTGTTTTCCACCGCCGTCTTCGCGCAGGAGGCGATTCAATACACGTTCCGATTTCCGGCGCCGCAGACGCACTATCTCGAGGTGGAGGCGACTGTGCCCGCAGGATCTCCGCAACTCGAACTGTTCATGGCCGTCTGGACGCCGGGTTCGTACCTGGTCCGCGAATATGCCCGTAATGTCGAGGCTTTCGAGGCGATTTCGCCCTCGGGCGCGCCCCTGAAGTGGACCAAATCGCGCAAGAACCGCTGGCGGATCGAAACCGGCGGCGCGGCCCGCGTGAAGGTCAAATACAAGGTCTACGCCCACGAACCGGCCGTGCAAGGCAACTGGGTGGACGCGGGCTTCGCGATGCTGAACGGCGCGCCCAACTTCATGACGGTGGTGAACGCGGAGAAGCGACCCTACGAAGTAAAACTCGAGCTCCCCGCCGCGTGGGCCAAGTCGCTCAGCGGCATGAAACGCAAGCCCGGCGAGGTGCACACCTTCGTCGCCGCCGATTTCGACGAACTGCTGGACTGCCCCATCTACGCCGGGAGCGCGCCGGTCCACGAATTCGTCGTTGAGGGCAAGCCGCATTACCTCGTGAATGAAGGCGAAGGTCCGATGTGGGACGGACCGGCGTCGGCCCGCGACGTGAAGAGGATCGTCGAGGAGTTCGCCCGCATGTTCGGGGGGCTTCCTTACGAGCACTACGTTTTCTTCAACATGATCGTCGAAGCCGGCGGCGGGCTGGAACACAAGAACTCGACGTGGATCAATTCCTCGCGCTGGGCTTACGGGAACAACGCCGAACCCGCGGCGCCGGGCGCGGGTGGCGCCCGCGGTCCCAGCCGTCATCGCTGGCTCAATCTGGTGAGCCACGAGTACTTCCACACCTGGAACGTGAAGCGCCTGCGCCCCGCCGCGCTCGGGCCTTTTGACTACGAGAACGAGAACTACACCACCGACCTCTGGATGGCCGAAGGCTTCACGTCCTACTACGGCCCGCTTGCGCTGAAGCGCGCGGGGCTGGCCTCGCAATCGCGACTGTTGACCGACCTGTCGAGTGCCATCCACACCCTGCAAACCACCCCCGGCCGCCTCGTGCAATCGATGGAGGACTCGTCCTTCAACACGTGGATCAAGGCCTACCGCCCGAACGAGAACTCGATCAACACGGCGATCAGCTATTACACCAAGGGTGAGGTGATCGCGATCCTGCTCGATGCGAAGATCCGCCGGCTGACCAGGAACGCGAAGTCGCTCGACGATGCCATGGTGCTCGCTTACCGGCGCTTCAGCGGGGAGCGCGGCTTCACCGAGGACCAGTGGCGCGCCGTCTGCTCCGAGGTGGCCGGCGCGGATCTGAGCACGTGGTTCAATCAGGTGATTTCGACCACGGCCGAACTCGACTACATGGAAATGCTCGATTGGTATGGCCTGCGCTTCCGCCCCTCGCCCGCCGGGCGGCGCAATGTATACACCGGCATCACGACACGCACCGGCAGCGCCAACGTCACCATTTCAAACGCCCGCCGCGACGGTCCCGCCTGGCTGGCCGGCTTCAATGTCGATGACGAGATCATCGCGGTGAACAATCTCCGTGTGGGCGCTGCCGACTGGCCCTCGCGCCTAGACCGCTATCCTGACGGTGAGAAGCTGCGCGTTCTCGTTGCGCGCCGCGGTGAATTGAGGACCCTGGAGCTTCCTGTGGAGCGCCGCGCGGCCGAATCCTGGGCGCTGGAAGTCCGCCCTGACGCCACGAAGGCGCAGCAGGACAATCTGAAGGCGCTGCTGCGCTAGGCCGGGGTGTCCGGCGCGGGCAGCGCCGTGATCCACTGCCGGACGAGAGCCTGCAGCGCGGATTTGATCGCACGCAGGTGCACCGCGCCGCTGATGCGCACGACCGCCCGATCCGGTGCGGCCCATTTGATCAACCCGGCAGGGTCGTCGATCCGCCCCTGCACTTTCAGGCTCTGCTTCTTCGCTCCGGTGTGCAGCACGAGTTCCAGGTAGTCCTTCACGGGAACATGGTTGATCGTGGCGAAGAAGACGCTGGTGCAGTAGCTCGGGCGGTTCCATTTGACGGCCTCGCGGATCGCCGGGTTGGCCTCCAACACAAGCCGGCGCAGTTGGTGGAGATCCTTCGCGAGCGGGTGGTTGACCGGTTCGAGCAGGGCTGAGACGGCCGGATCGAGCCGTGGCGGGCTGGACCTGGGCTTCGCCACGGCGCCGTGCCGCCCGGCGTTTTCGGCGATCCGCGCTCGCACCAGCTTGCGGACCAGCGCTTCCGGAAGCGGCTCTTCCGGCTGGAAGCGGATGGTGCCCTTGCTCAGGCTGTAGCCTTCAAGATCCCTCTCGTGCGCCTCCATCACGGCCGTGCTCATTGGGTAGAGGGCGCAGTGCTTCGCCGCCGCGCCAAAGGCGACCAGCTTCCCGTTGAAGTCGAAGGCGGGCAAGCCATAACTGATGCACTCCGCGGCTTCAGGGGCTGCCGCGCGGATGATCCGGCGCAATCGTTCCAGCGCGGCCCGCTGCTCGCCGGGCAGCGGCAGAAGGTACTCGTCGATCGAACCTGGTCTGGATTTCATCGTGACCCTCTCCTTTCACTTCACCATTGCGCGACTGTCCATGCACCGGCGATGGGGCGGCTCACGACTTCTTCCGCTTGCCCCCGTGCTTCTTTTTCTTTTTCTTCTTCTTCTCGGGTGCAGCCAGCTCTCCGGCCTGCGCCTCCAACCAGCGGATCGCGCCGGCGAGCGGTTCTCTCACCAGCCGGCAGGGCCGGCGCTGCGCCTCGCGGCCGCGCGCAATCAACCCCGCCTTCTCCAGTACCTTCAAGTGCCGGGAGACAGCGGGCTGACTCATGGCGAAAGGCTCGACCAGTTCCATCACGGAAGCTTCGCCGGAAGAGAGCCTGACGAGAATCGCGCGGCGCGTCGGATCCGCGAGCGCGGCGAAGATCGCATCCAACTGAGTTTCATTCACGAGTTCAGTCCTTGTTCTTTATATAACTGATTAGTTATGTGGATGTCATCTCTGGGTTGACTGGATGCCGGCCGCGTTGCCAAAGAAGAACGGCGCCCGGACCGGAGGGGTCCGGGCGCCGTGCCCGCATCAATGCGGATTCGGATCTACTGGACGGCGAAGCCCCGGTCCCGCATCAGGGCATTGGTGTCCACATCGCGACCGCGGAATTTGCGGTAGGCCTCGGCCGGGTCCATCGTGTCGCCTTTGCTGAGGACATTCTCGAAGAAGCGCTTTGCCACCTCTGTGTCGTAAGGGCCCTTCGCCTCGAGGAACGCCTCCCAGGCGTCGGCGGTCAGCGCGTCGGCCCACAGGTAGCTGTAGTAGCCCGCGGCGTAGCCTTCGCTCGAGAAGATGTGCGCGAACTGCGGTGTCCGGTGGCGCATCGGCAGTTCCTTCGGCATCTTTAGCGCGGCCAGCGTCTCCTTCTCGAACTTGTCGGGATCCAGGCTGCCGGGATCGGCGATCGTGTGTACCTTCATGTCGATCAACGCACTGGCGAGGAACTCGGTCGTCGCGAAGCCCTGGTTGAACTTCGACGCCCGCTCGATCTTCTCCAGCAGCGACTTGGGCATCGCCTGTCCGGTTTCATGGTGCCGGGCAAACTCATTCAGCAGTTGCGGCGTTGCCAGCCAGCGTTCGTAGATCTGCGAAGGCAGTTCGACATAATCGCGCGCCACGGAAGTCCCCGCCTGAGTTGGGTACTTCACGTTCGAGCTGAGGCCGTGCAGCGCGTGGCCGAACTCGTGGAACAGCGTCTCGGCGTCATCCCAGGAAATCAGCACCGGCTGGCCCGGCGCCGCTTTGACGAAGTTCGAGTTGTTCGACACGATCGGCTTGATGTCGCCAGCGAACTTCTGTTGCCCCCGGTACGCGCTCATCCACGCGCCCGAGCGCTTCCCGCTGCGCGCGTACGGATCGAAGTAGAACAGGCCCACGTGGGCGCCCTCGCGGCTCACGCGCCACACCCGCACGTCGGGATGATAGACCGGCACATCGGTCACCGGCGCGAATTCGTAGCCGAACAGCCGCGTCGCCGCCCAGAACATCCCTTCGCGCAACTTGTCGAGTTGCAGGTACTGCTTCACTTCGTTCGAGTCGAGGTCATATTTCGCCTTGCGAACTTTCTCGGCGTAGAAGCGGTAGTCCCAGGGCTCGATCGTGATCTTCGCGCCTTCCTTTTCGGCGAGCGCCTGCATGTCGGCGACTTCTTCCTTGACGCGCCCGATGGCCGCCGGCCAGAGTTTCATCATCAGGTCCATCGCCGCCTCGGGCGTTTTCGCGACCTGCTTTTCGATCGCCCGGGCCGCGAAATTCGAATAGCCCTGCAGCTTCGTCCGTTCCGCACGCAACTTGAGGATCTCGGTGATCAACGCCTTGTTATCGAACTCGTCGTTGTTGTCACCGCGGCTGTAGTAGGTCCGCCAGACCTTCTCCCGCAGCGCCCGCTCGGTCGAGTAGGTCAGGAATGGATCCATCGACGAACGCGTGTTCAGCACGGCATATTCGCCCTTGCGCCCGCGCTCGGCGGCAGCCACGGCCGCCGCGGCGACGAACTCGGACGGCAACCCGCCCAACTGCTCCTTCTTCAGGTACAGCACATAGTGCTCTTCATCGCGCAGCAGGTTATTGCTGAACTTCGTGTAGAGCGTCGCGAGCCGCTGATTGATTTCGGCAACCTTCTTCTTCTGTTCCGGCGTGAGCTTCGCCCCGGCGCGCACGAAGTCCGTGTAGCGATCCCACACCAGGCGCTGCTGCTCCGGGGTCAGCTTGCTCTTTGCGGGCGAGTTGTAGACCGCCTCGATCCGCGCAAACAGCTTCGCATTCTGAAACACCTTGTCCCGGTGCGCCGCCAGTTTGGGCGCCATCTCGGTCTCGACCGGCCGGAATTCGGGCGACGACAGATTGCCTGACCAGATTCGGTAGACCGCCTGCACGCGGTTCAGCACCTCGTCCATCCGCTCCATCGGCTCGATCGTGTTCTCGAAGGTCGGCGCGGCCGGATTCGCCACAATCGCGTCGATCGCCTTCAGACTCTCGCCCATCGCGTACTCAAGCGCCGGTTTGAAATCCGCGATCTTCACCTTGTCAAACGGCGGCACGCCCCCGTAAGGGCCGCTCCAGGGTTGCAGCAAAATGTTGTCCTTCATCGCATCCTTACTTTGCGCCGGCAGCACCGCGGGTAAGCCGCACACGCCCAGCGCCAGGACTGCCGCCCACGAACGCGAACGCAGCCCCCAACTGTTCCTCACGAACATGATGGATTGTCTCCTTCAATGACTGTGGTTCCAACGGGCCGCCGCGCGCGGTGGCGCACTCGTGGCCCCTTGCTGTTAGACTACCACCGCCATTTTGGACATCCGCCCTTAGTCGTAAGGCCACGCCGGCTTGGTGAACAGGCCCCCGTCCACCCAGATGGTCTGCCCCGTGATGAAGTCCGATTCGGGTGAAACCAGGAACGCCACCGCGCGCGCCACGTCCAGCGGCACGCCCACGCGATTGAGCGGTGTCAGCCGCGCCCAGGTGCCGGCGTAGTCCCCCGCCTCTTCTTTCGTCCGCTCGATCTCCACCGCGCCTGGCGCCACACAGTTCACCCGGATCCCGTATCGACCCAGTTCCACCGCCGCCACCTTCGTAAACTGCTCGATCCCGCCCTTGCTGGCCGTGTAGTCCACGAGGTTCGGAAACGCCCATTTGTTGCAGCCCGATCCGATGTTGACGATCGACCCGCCCTTTGCCTGCATCAGGCGCGCCGCGCGTTGTGTGCAGAGAAAGGTGCCTTTCAGGTTCGTGGCGATCACGCGGTCCCATTCGGCTTCGGTCAGTTCGAGAAGCGGCTTCCAGGTCTGCACGCCGGCATTGTTGACCAGGATGTCGACCCCCCCGGCCTCCGCCACCGCGTGCTCGAACATCGCGTCCACGTGCGCCGAATCGCCCACATTGGCCTGCACCGCCAGCGCCGAGCCGCCCGCGTCCTCAATCTCCTGAACCGTTCGCTCGGCGCCCTTGGCATCCGAATGGTAATTGACGACCACCCGGCACCCGCGCCGTGCCAGTTCGAGCGCAATTCCCTTGCCCACGCCCTTGCTTGCGCCCGTCACCAGCGCCGTTTTCCCGTTCAGATCCTGTAACATATCGCTGATTGTACAGCCCCCCGGCGGGTCGCCGCCAAAGGAGAGTTGCCCCGCGTCCACTTTTCGGTGAAACTTGGAGTTTCGGGAGGGTCTCTTCAGAATTGAACGTTAAGCTGCCGGATACGCCCAAAGTGTGGGAACCCACCGAC
>DNFG01000221.1 GCA_003487005.1 Bryobacterales bacterium | reverse complement strand
ATGTCGCACACGCTGATCGCCGCCGTCCGCTTTCCCCGCGCCACTTCCACCAGCGGCGGACCCGCCGCCGGCCGGTCCAGCGCCGCCGCAATCGCCTCTTCCGCGTCCGCCAGCGCCTCCGCCCACCTTGGCTTCAGCACCTGCCACGCCGGCCCTGGGGGCAACTCCACCTCCAGCCCGCTCCGTCCGAAGGAAAATTCCGTTCTCATGATCCTGAGTCTATCTGTTTCCCGCGTCTCTTTTTGCATCAGATAAGAAACCTGGGCGCGTTTGGCGCGTCATTTGCTATAGAGACTGCAACAGTGGTCGATAAGAGGTCCGCAATCGAAAGGGGGTCAGTATGATCGTCGGCGGCTTGATTACAGGCTTAGTCATCGTGGGGCTCTTCTTCGCGATGCTCTCTTCCTCCCCCCGGCTCGGCCGGTAACCCGCATCCTTTGGACACGCGGCCTGAGTCATCGCGCCCCGCTGTCTTCCCGCTACAATAGCCCTGATGCTCCCAGGGCGCTCTTTCTGGCTCCTTTTGACCGCCGCTGCCGCGCTTTTCGCGCAGGCGCCTCCCCCGTTCGACACCCTCATCCGCAATGCCCGCGTCCTGGACGGGGCAGGGAACCCCTGGTTTTTCGCCGATGTCGCTCTGAAGGACGGGCGCATCGCCGCCGTCGGCCGCCTCGGCCCGGTGTCCGCGCGGCATACAGTCGACGCCAAAGGGTGGACACTCGCCCCCGGCTTCATTGACACCCACTCCCATGCCATCGCCGGCATTCAAACCAACCCCGCCGCCGAAAATTTGATCCGCCAGGGCGTCACCACCATCCTCGAAGGTCCCGACGGCGGCTCCCCCCTCCCCCTCGGGCCTTTCCTCGACCGCCTCGCCCGCCTCCCCATCGCCATCAATTACGCCTCCCTCGCCGGCCACAATGCCATCCGCCGCGCCGTCCTCGGCACCGAAAACCGCCACGCCACCCCCGCCGAACTCGACCGCATGCGCGACCTCGCCCTCGAAGCCATGCACCAGGGCGCCTTCGGCCTCTCCACCGGCCTCTTCTATGTCCCCGGTAACTACGCCCCCACCGAAGAGGTCATCCACCTCGCCCGCGCCATCGCCCCCCTCGGCGGCATCCACACCTCCCACATGCGCGATGAAACCGCCGGCGTCGTCGATTCCGTCCGCGAAACCATCCGTATCGGCGAGGAAGGCGGTCTCCCCACCCAGGTCACCCACCACAAGACCATCGGCAAGGCCGCCTGGGGCCTCTCCCGCGAGACCATCCGTCTGGTCGCCGAAGCCCGCGCCCGCGGTGTCGATGTCACCATCGACCAGTACCCCTACACCGCCTCCTCCACCGGCATCGCCGCCCTCTTCCCCCAGTGGTCCCTCGCCGGCGGCGCCAAAGCCCTTGCCGAACGCCTCGACGCCCCCGAATCGCGCGCCAAAATCAAGGCCGAAATCGTTCACCGCATCCTCAACGACCGCGGCGCCGGCGACCCGAAGAACATCGTCATCGCCTCCTGCGCCCACGATCCCGCCCTCGCCGGCCAATCTCTCGCTGACCTCGCCCGTGCCCGTAAACTCCCTCCCACCGCCGAAGACGCCGCCGGTATCGCCATCGAACTCCAACAGGCCGGAGGCTGTTCCGCCATCTATCACGCCATCCACGAAGAGGATGTCGAGCGGATCCTCCGTTACCCCTTCACCATGGTCGCCTCCGACGGCGGCATCCCGTCTTTCGGTGTTGCCGCCCCCCACCCGCGCAGTTATGGCACCTTCGCCCGCGTTCTCGCCCGCTATGTCCGCGAACGCCAGGTCCTCACCCTTGAAGACGCCGTCCGCCGGATGACCTCCCTCCCCGCCCAGCGCCTCAATCTCCCCGATCGCGGCCTCCTCCGCCCCGGCATGCGCGCCGACCTCGTCCTGTTCGACCCCGCCACCATCCAGGACCACGCCACCTTTCTCGACCCCCACCACTACGCCACCGGCGTCCGCAGCGTCTGGGTCAACGGCGTCCTCACTCTCGATGAAGGTAAAATGACGGACCAGCGCGGAGGCCAGGTCCTCCGCGGCCCCGCTTTCCGGAACACCACCCCATGATCACCCCCGAACAGGAACGCGCCTTTTACGACCGGCAGTACGACGCCTTCCTCGCCCTCCCCGATCATGCCCTCCGCCTCGATCGCGCCGTCCTCGACGCCAACCTCGCCAACCCCAGCCACCCCTTCTTCGAACGCCGCCGCCTCTACCTCGCCACCATCCACGCCCTCCTCGAAGACCCCCTCCCCGGACGCCGCGTCCTCGACTACGGCTGCGGTCCCGCCGATTTCGGCATCTGGATGGCCACCGAAGGCGCTGAAGTCACTCTCCTTGACCTCTCCCCCAAATCCATCGAACTCGGCCTCCGCCGCGCTGCCGCCTCCGGCGTCGCCCGCCGCGTCAAGGGCGTCGCCGCCGACGCCACCCGCCTCGATATGTTCGCCGACGGAGCCTTCGAACTCGTCTTCGCCTGCGCCTCCCTCCACCACACCCTCAAATACCCCCACGCCGTCGAGGAACTCGCCCGCATCATGAAACCCGGCGCCCGCCTCGTCCTCTGCGAAACCTGGGGCGCCAACCCCCTGCTTGGCGCCGCCCGCCGCCTCCGCGCCCTCCTCGCCCGCGAATCCGAGGACCAGGGCGAGGACATCATCCTCAACCCCGCCGAACTCCGCCGTCTCGAACCCTTCTTCGATTCCATCGAAACCCGCCCCCTCAACCTCCTCGCCATGGGCAAACGCCTCCTCCGCGGCCGCCTCCACCACCCCGCCGCCCGCGCCGCCGTCCGCGCCCTCGAAGCCGCCGATTCCACCCTGTTCACCCTCTGCCCTCCCCTCCGCCACTGGTCCGGAGAGGCCGTCATCGTCGCCCGCCGCCTGTAACCATCCCCCGCGCCCGTCATCATATAAGTGTGAACCGCCTTGCCCTCTCTCTGTTCGCCTGCCTCTGCGCCGCCACTCTGCCCGCCCAGGACCCCCAGCCTCAGCCCGAACCGCCCCGCGAGTTGATCGCCACCTGGCTCGGCGACCGCGTCGTCGAACGCCACATGCCCTGGAATATCGTCATCGATCCCGTCTACGCCTCGCCCGATTCCGACGAAATCGTCTCCTACACCCGCTGCGGCGACTCCGCCATCTGGACCGGCCACTACCTCGCCGGCGAGTCCTACCGCTGGAACGTCACCCGCGACCCCCGCGCCCGCGCCAACATCATGCACGCCCTCAACGGCATCCGTAAACTCCTCGATGTCACCGGCACCGAAACCCTCGCCCGCTGCGTCGTCCCCGTCGATTCCCCCTACGCCAACGACCTCATCAGCGAAGAATCCCGCCATGGCGTCCACACCGGCCCCGTCGACGGCATCCCCCACTTCTGGGTCGGCAACACCTCCCGCGACCAGTACCTCGGCGTCTTCTTCGGCCTCACCGCCGCCTGGCAGATGGTCGACGACCAGGAAGTCCACGACTGGGTCTCCATGCTCGCCACCCGCATCCTCAACTCCCTCCTCGATTCCAACTGGAGCATCCGCATGCCCGATGGCTCCGCCTCCTCCACCTTCATCCACCGCCCCGATCAGCAACTCGCCATGCTCAAACTCGGCCGCCGCTGCAATCCCGCCCAGTTCCAGCGCTCCTACCAGCTCCGCGCCAATACCTTCGCTACCGGCGTCATGGCCCCCATCGCCGTCGAAATCCAGGACCTCCACAACTCCTATTTCAAATTCAACCTCAGCCACATCGCCTTCTATAACCTCCTCACCTCCGGCGATAACTGGTGGATCCGCACCCAGTACACCGGCGCCTTCCGCCTCCTCCGCAATGCCACCTGGCAGCACGATAACCCCTTCTTCGACATGATCGAAACCGCCATCCAGGGCAACGACCCCGGCCGCGATGCCCGCGTCCGCCGCCTCCTCGACGACTACCTCAACCGCCCCCGCCGCGATGTCTGGACCGACCTCCGCCCCGTCTACCCCTCCTGTGACGGCGACGAAAACCGCTCCTGTACCGTCGTCCCCGTCGTCGAACGCGTCCCCACCGACTTCCTCTGGCAGCGCTCCCCCTTCCAACTCTGGGGCGGCCTCTATGGCACCATCGAAAGCGCCGGCATCGACTACACCCTCCCCTACTGGATGGCCCGCTTCCACGGCGTCATCGCCCCGGACCCGCCAACCGAAGATTCTCCCCAATAAGGGCTCAACATTCCGCCCAACTTCTGCCACAATGTTGGGGTGTCGTCCTTCCGTGATCAAAGGAATCCCGAGGTTGTCCACTTCCCGGGAACTCTCGCCTCCTTTGCGACCCTCGGCCTCTGCGCCATCATTGCCCTCGCCCTCCTGATGGCCGCCACCACCAGCGGCCCTCTCTGGCTCCGGCTCGCTTCCGGTGTCCCCACCCTCGCCCTGCTCGTCATCATCTACTTCGTTTGGCCCCGCCGCATCGTCCTCGGTGAACGCGGCGTCTGGCTGTATAGCCTCCTCGGCCGGAAGCGCTTCATGATCCCCTGGAACGAACTCGCCGAACCCGCCGAATCCGTCGAACTCGCGATCTTCTCCAAGTCCCCTCGCACCGGTTTTGCCTCGAATCAGACCGTCGTCCTCGCCTCCAATAAACTCGCCCTCCGCATCGTCCATACCCCCCGCCATTCCGACCGCGACCGCTTCCTCGACCTCGCCCGTAAACGCTTCGCCAAGCCTCCGGTCGTCATCCAATGAGCGCCCCTACCGCCGCCCCCCGCACCTTCCGCCGTGACGGCATCCCCGAACTCCTCTGCGGCCTCCTCTGGCTCTTCTGGGGCTTCGCCTTCCTCGTCCCCGCACTCAACCCCCAATGGCTCCCCTCCGGCCCCGGCGGCTTCGTCCTCCCCGTCTCCATGCTCCTCGGCGCACTCTGCGTCCGCCCCGCCACCCGTATCCTCAAGAAACGCCTCCTCAAAGGACATCCCCCC
>DNFG01000384.1:5221-14503 GCA_003487005.1 Bryobacterales bacterium | reverse complement strand
TCAGCCGGCTGAAGTCTGGGTCTGCCGCTGCAGGTGCCTGACACCGGCCTCGAGTTCGCCCAGCGCTTTCAGCGCCAGTCCCCAATCGGCGTGCGCGCCGGCTTCATCGAGCCGGATGGCCGCCGCGACAATCTCGTGGGCTGCAATCGACTGCGCCGCGCCGTGCATCTTCCTCGCATCCGAACGGAGTTGTTCACCGTCGCAATTCTCGGCCGCCGCGCGCAGTTTGTCCAGCCGTTCCGGCGCAAGTTGCAGAAAGAGATGCATCATTTGGCCGACCAGCGAGGGGTCGGCATCCACGAGCCTTGATGTCCGCCGCGCGTGATCCACTTCCGGCTGCGCCTGCCACTCCATGGGCGCCGTCTCTTCGCTCAAGTATTTTTCAACAATCGCCAGCAGGTGGACATGATCCACCGGCTTCGCCAGGTATGCATTCATGCCCGCCTCGAGGCATCGTTCCCGGTCGCCATTCATGGCGTGGGCGGTCATGGCCACGATCGGCAGGTGCCGCAATGCCGGATTGGCCCGGATGCGCCGGGTGGTTTCCAGGCCGTCCAGAACCGGCATCTGCACGTCCATCAGAATGAGTGCGAATCTTTGCCGGTCCAGCAGTTGGAGCGCTTCCTGGCCGTTGGCGGCCACCTGCACCGCATAGCCCCGCTTCCGCAGCACTGCCAGCACCACCTTCTGATTGATCAGGTTGTCTTCCACCACCAGAATGGGGCCCCGGCCCGCGATTCCCTGCTCCGGGGCCGCCGGCGACTCAACCGCCGGCAAGACCTCCCGGGCATTCGCGGGCAGGATGACCGTGAACGTGCTGCCCGCGCCCACTTCGCTCTCCACCTCGATGGTCCCTTCGTGGACTTCCACCAGTTTGCGCGTGATTGCCAGACCCAGCCCGGTGCCGCCATAGCGCCGGCTGATACTGCCATCCGCCTGGGTGAACTTTTCGAAAATCGACTCGACCTTCTCCGGCGGGATGCCCGGCCCGGTGTCCCGAACGGAAACCATCAGGTCCAACGGATGGCCGTCCCGCTCCTCGCGGCTTCGAACCTCGACGATCACCACCACCTCACCGCTGCTCGTGAACTTCACCGCATTACTCAACAGATTCGCCAGGATCTGGCGCAGCCGCAGCGGATCCCCCACCATCATCTGCGGCACCCCGTGGCCGGTGGTCCAGCGGAGGCTCACGCCCTTGTTGCTCGCCAGCGCCAGTTGGGTCCGGGAGCAGTCGGCAACCAGTTCCCGGATATCGTAGGGAATCTCCTCCAGGATCATGCGCCCTGCTTCGATCTTGGACAGGTCCAGAATGTCATTCAGCAGCGCCAGCAGCGACAGCGCGCAGTTTCTCGCGCTTTTGAGGTGCTCTTTCTGATCGGGCGCCAGCGGCGTATCCAGAACCAGATCCAGCATTCCGATCACTCCGGACATCGGCGTCCGCAGTTCGTGGGACATGTTCGCCAGAAACTCGCTCTTGGCCTGACTCGAAGACAATGCGCTCTGCAAGGCCTCATCGAGGGCCTCGGTGCGCTCCTGGATCCGCTGTTCGAGCAGTTCCCGGTGTTCCTGGACCTCCGCCCGCGACGCCGCCAGCGAAGCCACCATCGCATTGAAACTCCGGCCCAGAAACTCAATCTCGTCCCGTGTCGGGCTCACCCGGATCTGCCGCAGCCGGCCGGCCTGTAACTCCTGAATCCCATCCTGCAGAAACGACAGCGGACGCACCAGCAGCCGGATCGTGAACCGCGAGATCGCCGCCGCCACCAGAAACAGCACCAGCATCAGCAGAATCGCCTTGCCCGCGCTGAAATTCTCCCGGCTGTAGTCGTAGGCGAGCACCACAGCCACCACCCAGAACACCAGGGCCGCGGTGAACACGCTGAACTTTGTCGCGATCGAGGTAAACCTGGTCTGTGCGGCCAACCGCCGCCTCCTTTCACCGTCTGCTAAGTTGTCATCGGTCAACTGCCCCAAAAACCTTAGAGAGACTGCGTCGAAATCCGTCAAAATGAACTACATGACCCTCGACGGCCCCGACCGCGTCCTTGACCTCATCGAAGCCTTCCGCCGTTCCAAGACCATGTTCACTGCCGTCTCGCTCGGCCTGTTCGACCGCCTCGCCGAAGCGCCCGCCTCCCCGGCGACGCTCGCCGGCCTCTGCGGCGCCCATCCCGAAGCCCTCACCCGCCTCCTGGACGCCTGCACCGGCCTCGGCCTACTGCTCCGCTCCGGCGATCTCTATGAAAACACACCCTCTGCCACCCGCTACCTGACCCGCTCCTCGCCGGATACCCTCGCCGGCTACATCCTCTACTCCAACGACGTCCTCTACCCTCTCTGGGGCCGCCTCGAAGGCGCCATTCGCGAAGGTTCCCACCGCTGGAACGACGTTTTCGGCCTCGATGGACCCCTTTTTGACCACTTTTTCCGCACTCCGGAGGCCCGCCGGACCTTCCTCTCCGGCATGCACGGACTCGGCCGCCTCAGTTCTCCCGCGATCGTCCGGATCTTCAATCTCAACCGCTTCCGCCATCTCGTCGACCTCGGCGGCGGCACCGGCCATCTCGCCATCGCCGCCTGCGAACGGTACAGCACACTGCGGGCGACCGTTTTCGACCTGCCCGCCGCCGCCGAGGTGGCGCGCGAGCAGATCGCCCGTTCAGCGGCGGCGGAGCGTCTCACCGTCGTCGAGGGGGACTTTTTCACTGATCCCCTCCCGACCGCCGATCTGTACTGCCTGGGCCGGATCCTGCACGACTGGAGTGACGCGAAGATCCAGCGCCTGCTGGCCCGCATTTACGACGCTCTGCCCCCCGGCGGAGGCGTTCTGATCGCCGAAACGCTGCTGGACGACGACCGCTCCGGTCCGGTGCCGGCACAGATGCAGTCGCTGAATATGCTGGTCTGCACCGAGGGCCGCGAGAGGCCGGAGTCCGAGTACCGCGCGCTGCTCGAAAATGCCGGCTTCACGGGTTTCGAGGCGCGGCGCACAGGAACGCCGCTTGACGCGGTACTCGCCCGAAAGACAGAATAGGCGGCGATGAGACAGCCGCTCTGGATTGCCGGACTCCTCCTCGGAACCTCCCTCATGCAAGCTCAAGTCAAGATTGAAAAGACCGCCTTTGCAGGCTGGCCGAACAGCTACCGCCTGTCCAACGGCGAAGTGGAACTGATTGTGACGGCCGATATCGGCCCGCGTGTGATGCATTACGGCTTCACCGGCGGGCCCAACGTCTTCTGGGTCCAGAAGGAGACGGCCGGGAAGTCGGGCGAGCCCGAGTGGGTGCTCCGGGGCGGCCACCGCATCTGGATCGGCCCGGAGGACATCCGGTACACGTACCCGCCGGACAATGGCCCCGTCCGGGTCGTGGTGAAGGAAGGCACGCTGATCGCCACGCAACCGATGGAGAAGGAGACCAATGTCGAGAAGGAGATCGAGGTCCGGCTTGCCCCGTCCGGCACCGCGGCCACGATCATCCACCGCCTCCGCAACAAGGGCAACATGCCGCTCGAATTCTCGGCCTGGGCCCTTTCGATGATGGCGCCGGGGGGCCTCGGCATCACGGGATTTCCTCCGCGAGGCACGCACCCCGAGGATTTGCCCCCGACGAATCCCCTCATCATGTGGGCCTTCACCGACCTCACCGACCCCCGCTGGAAGTTCACGAAGAAATATCTGACGCTCAAGCAGGATCCGGCACAGAAATCGCCACAAAAGCTGGGCCATTTCAACTCGAAGACCTTCGGCGCGTACCTGCTCGGGGATGTCCTGTTCATGAAACATTACCTGCCGGCGGGCCGCGCACAGGACCACCCCGACTTCGGAACGTCGTTCCAGATCTTCACCAACGGCGATTTCCTGGAACTGGAAACCATGGGTCCTCTGACCAGGGTGGGTGCGGGCGAGACGCTGGAACACGTCGAGACGTGGCAACTGAAACGCGGCGTGGCGCTTCCGTCGATTTCCGACGCGTCGCTGGACGCCCTGCTGGGCGGGATGCTGCCCTGAATCCGGGAGTCTGCAACCTGAGTGGGGATCCGGAGCATCCAGTAAACTATGGGATTCCCCGCCATGCATAAACTCATCGCCCTCAGTGCCCTATTTGTCTCCAGCGCCTTTGCGGGCTACACCGTGACGTACACGGGCGCACCGCCCGCCGAGGCGGCAGCCCACGCCTCTCTGGTTTCCGACAAGGGAATCCGGATTCTGAAGGAGGGTGGGAGTGTCCTGATGGATCTCTGGTTCGTGAAGACTCTGCCCGGCGGCGGCGAGGTGGAGGACAACACCGCCTTTCCGAACCTGCCGAACGGAGCTTTGCTCGCCATCGCCCATTTCCCCGAGAAGCACACCGACCGTCGCGGGCAGACGATCAAACCCGGGGTTTACACTCTCCGCTACAGCCGCTATCCGGTGAATGGCGACCACATGGGCGTGGCGCCGCAGCGGGATTTCGCCGTTCTTTCGCTGGCGGGTAAGGATCCGGACCCGGCCGCGCAACCGAACTTCGCGAAGCTGATGTCGATGAGCCGGGTGGCCTCGGGCACACCCCATCCGCTGGTGCTGAGCATCTGGCAGGAGGACAAAGCGCCGGAGTCGGCCATCGAGGAGTTCGCGGAAAATGAGACGATCTTCCACACCCGCATCGGAATCACCGAATTCGCGATCATCATCGCGGGCGTGCACGAAGGTTAGAAGTTGAGCGCGGTGCCGGGGTGGCTGTGGCCTGGGATTGCACTGGCCGCCCTGCTGGCCTGCGGGCTGCTGTATCAAGCGTGGGGCACTGCCCGTGACCGGCGCCGGTATCCGCCTCCCGGCATCCGCCGGAACGGGATCCATCTGCATCTGCGAGGTTCGACGGGTCCGTGGGTGGTGCTCGAAGCGGGCATTGCCGCGAGCAGCGCGAGCTGGCGGCCGGTGGCGGATCTGCTCGCCTCCGGGTACCGCGTGCTGGCTTACGATCGTCCTGGGTTCGGATGGAGCGACGCGCGGCGGACGCCGCGGGACATCCCGGTCCTGGTGGAAGAACTGCGGGAGGCGCTGGATCTGGCCGGCGTGGGAGAGCCGGTCCTGTTCATCGGACATTCCTTCGGGGGGCTGCTGGGCCGTCATTTTTGCGCGCGCTACCCCGAGCGGGTGGCGGGACTGGTGCTGGCCGACCCGCTCCTGCCCGAAGAATGGCATCCGGCTTCACCGGAACAGTTGCACCGGCTCGGGCGGGGCGTGATGTTGTCGCGCCGGGGCGCCGTGCTGGCGCGCCTCGGGGTGGTCCGCCTGGCTCTGGAACTGCTGACCGGCGGCAGCACCCGGATCCCCAAGCTGATGGCGCGAGCGTCTTCTTCAGCCAAAGGGGCGGCGATCACGAACCGGCTGGTGGGTGAAGTTCGCAAACTCCCGGCGGATCTTTGGCCTGTGATCGGCAGTCATTGGTGTTTGCCGCGGAGTTTCGCCACCATGGCGGCGTATCTGGACCGCCTGTCCGCCAACTGTGCGCTGGCGCCGGACGATGAAGCGCTGGCCGGAAAGCCGCTGGTGGTGATCTCCGCCGCGACGGCCGAACCGCATGTGCGCGAAGGGCATGCCGCACTGGCGGCCCGTTCGACGCTGGGCCGGCATCTCGTCGCCGAAGACAGCGGCCACTGGATCCAACTCGACCGGCCAGATGTCATCGCGGCGTCATTGAAGGAAGTTACAATGGGGATGAATCCCCGCAAGGAGTCCGCATGAAGTCCTCAGCCGCCATTGGCCGCCGCTCGTTTTTCGCACGCACCGGCGCACTCGCCGCCGTTGCCGGATCCCTCGAACAGCTTTCCGCCGCCCAGAGCCGTCCGGGCGCACGTCCGAAAAACATCATTTTCATGGTGTCGGACGGCATGAGCCCGACGGTGCTGACGCTGGCCGAGCATTTCTCGCTGCTGACCCGGCAAAAGGGCACGATGTGGCACGCGCTGTACAACCGGCCGGATGTCCAGCGGGGCCTGATGGACATGGCTTCACTGAATTCGATCGTGACGGATTCCTCGGCCGCTTCGTCCTCGTGGGGTTCCGGTTCGCGGATCTGGAATGGGATGGTGAACGTGCTGCCCGACGGCACGGCGCTGACGCCGATCGCGTCGATCGCCCGGCAGCAGAAGAAGCGCGTCGGTCTGGTGACGACGGCCACGGTGACGCACGCGACGCCCGCCGGGTTCGCCGCATCAACCAACGATCGCGGCGGCGAGAACATCATCGCCGAGCAGTACTACAACAACGTGGACGTGATTCTCGGCGGCGGCCGCAGTTTCTTCGATGCCGACAAGCGGAAGGACGGCAAGGACGTCCCGGCCGAGTACGCGCGCCGCGGCTACACGCTGGTTCGCAATAAACAGCAGTTGATGGCGGCCCACCAGGCGCCCAAGATGTTGGGCCTGTTCTCGAATTCGCACGTCCCCTACACGATCGACCATCGCCAGAGCGAAGAACTCCAGCGCGAGGTGCCCACGCTCGCGGAGATGGCGGAGATCGCCCTGGGCAGCCTTTCGCAGTCGAGCGAAGGGTTTCTGCTGCAGATTGAAGGCGCCCGCATCGACCACGCCGCGCACAACAACGACGCCGCCGCTCTGCTCTGGGAGCAGATGGCGTTTGACGACGCCATTCAGGCCGTTCTGCGCTTCGCCGGGAAGCACCCGGACACGCTCATCGTGATCACCAGCGACCATGGCAACTCGAATCCCGGCATGAACAGCATGAGTTCGAAGTACGGGGGAACCGACGCCTGCTTCGAACGTCTGGCACTCGCGACGCGGAGCGTGGAGAGAATGACTCCGCTGCTGGGCTCGAAGGCCGAATACTCGATGTCGTTCGAATCGAATTCGCCGGCCGCGAATACCGCCGCGGAGAAGATTCGCGAGGTGGTGAAGTCGTCGCTCGGGTTCGAGCCCACGAAAGAGCACGTCGAACTGATCCGCCGCTCACTGGCGGGCCAGACGGGCGTGGCGGCCAACTACGGACTCGACAAGCCGGCGGGGGTGCTGGGCCTGGTGGCGGGCCACCACAATGGCATTCAGTGGACGAGCACATCGCACACCTCTGATTACACGCTGGTGACGGCTCTCGGGCCGGGCAGCGACCGGTTCCAGGGGGTTGTGCGCAACACCGACTGCTTCCGCCACATGTGCGACTTCATGGGCTCGAACTTCCGGAATCCTTCGATGGACCTGCAGAAGGCGAAGCAGTTCATGAAGGCGGCGCGGTTGACGAAGCCCCATCTGCACTGGGTCTAGCCCGGCGGCATCTGTCACAATCTTGGATTGATGGACCGGCTCTCCACCACGCTCTGCGGCATCGGGTTGAAGAACCCGGTGATCGCGGCATCGGGCACGTTTGCTTACGGCGTCGAATTCGCCCCCTTGCTGGATCTCGACCAGCTTGGGGGCTTCGTCGTGAAGGGGTTGTCGCGGGAGCCGATGGCCGGCAATCCGCCCCCGCGGGTGTGGGAGGCCGAAGCGGGGATGATGAACTCGATCGGCCTTCAAAACATTGGGGTTCGTGGGTTCGTTCATGAAAAATTACCGGCGCTGCGGGGGGTAAAGGCGGCGGTTTTCGCCAACGTGTTCGGCTACGAGATCGACGATTACCTCGAGGTGGTTCGCGTGCTGGAGGACCACGAAGGGCTGGCCGGGTATGAACTGAATGTCTCGTGCCCGAACACGAAACATGGGGGGATCTTCTTTTCGAGCGACCCGCGGCTGTTGGGGGAGGTGGTGTCGGCGGTAAAGGCGATCGCGCGGCGTCCGGTGATCGTCAAGCTGTCGCCGAACGTGGCGGCGATTGCTCCGCTGGCGCGCGCCGCGCAGGAGGCGGGGGCCGATGCGCTGTCGCTGGTCAACACCTTCATCTCGCTGGCGATCGATATCCGGACGCGCAAGCCGCGTCTGGGCGCAGGTTACGGGGGGCTGTCGGGGCCGGCGATCAAGCCGGTGGCGCTGCGGATGGTTCACGAGGCGGCACGGGCGGTGTCGATTCCCGTGATCGGGCTTGGGGGGATTGCGAGCGGCGAGGATGCCGCCGAGTTCCTGATCGCCGGGGCTTCGGCCGTGCAGGTGGGGACGGCGACGTTCTGGGACCCGCGCGCACCTTTGCGGATTGCGCACGAATTGGAACAGTTTCTGAAGCAGGAAGGCATTGCGAGCGTCCGTGATCTTGTTGGTACGCTCAAATGGGAGAAGTAAGATTCTATGCCGGCCAAGGAAATCATATCCACGCCCAACGCCCCTGCCGCGATCGGCCCCTATTCGCAGGCGGTCCGGTGGAACGGGCTCGTATTTTGCAGCGGACAGATCCCGCTCGACCCCGCCACGGGTGAACTCGTCGAAGGTGGCGTCACCAAGCAGACTTCGCGGGTGCTCGACAATCTGAAGGCGGTGCTGGAGGCTTCCGGTTCGTCGCTGGGTCAGGTACTGAAGACGACGGTGTTCATGAAGGATCTGAGCGAGTTCGCGGCCATGAACGAGGTGTATTCGCACTATTTCGGCGAAAATCCGCCAGCGCGGGCGACGGTGGAGGCTTCGCGGCTTCCGCGGGACGTGCGCGTCGAGATCGAGTGCATCGCGGTTTGCGACTGACCGGCGGGGCGACTACACGCCTGAATGAATGCGCGGGCCGGGCTCCTGGGCGGCCAGGATCCGGGCCTCGGCATCAAGCATTTGGGCCCAGCGCGCTTCGGCGGCCGCCCGGCCGGCGATCTTGCGGGCCAGTTTGAGAAACACCTGGTAGTGGCCCATCTCCGAGCGGACCAATGCGCGGTAGAAGGCGCCGAGAGCGGCGTCGTCCGCCTCGATGGCCAGCACGCCGAAGCGTTCGCAGGAGCGTAATTCGATCAAAGCCGACACGAGCAGGCGGTCCACCACTTCGCCAGCCTCGCCTTTGCGGACCAGGGCCCGGAGAGCATTTGCGTAGGGGTTCTTGTGGACACGGGCGAGCCTGCCGCCGCGCTGGGCGAGCGCTTTCGAGACCTGGGCGAGGTGGGCGGCTTCGTCGCGCGCGACACTGGTCATGGTTTCGACCCAGCCCGGTACCCATTCACCGGGCCAGCGGGTCATCATGTCCATCGCGTTGTTGGCGGCCTTCTTTTCGAGGAAGGCGTGGTCGATCAGCAGGGCAACGGGGTCGGCCAGCACGGCTTGCGCCCAGGCCGGAGGGGTCCTCGAGCGCAGGGGCAGCGCGTCCAACAGATCCTGCAGTTCATCAGCCACGTTCCCAACTTAACCCGGAAGCCTGGGCGGACAGGTCTGATCGTTTTG
>DNFG01000384.1:0-4889 GCA_003487005.1 Bryobacterales bacterium | reverse complement strand
GGATGTCTTCGTCGAAAAGGGCGGCCAGATCGCCATCGAAGCGGAAGAGTATCAGGCCCAGGAGAAGTGCGAGATTCGCAGATGGCATCGCGTGGATGATCCTGCCGCCTCCGGTGGCGCTTACCTGCATATCCTGCCCGACACGCGGTTCACCCATGCCGACAAGCTGATTCACGGGGAAAACTTCTCGAACAAACCCGGTGTTCTGGCCATCCTGAGCTACAAAGTCCGCTTCACGACGCCTGGGCGGTATTACGTCTGGGTCCGCGCCTTTTCGACGGGTGCCGAGGACAATTCGATTCACGTGGGGCTGGATGGCGAGTGGCCTGAATCCGGGCAACGGATTCAGTTTTGCGAAGGGAAGCGCCAGTGGTGGTGGGAATCGCGGCAGCGGACGCAGGAGCAGCATTGCGGCGTGCCGGGCATGATTTATCTCGATATTCCGGCACCTGGCGAGCACACGATTCACTTCTCGATGCGCGAGGACGGCTTCCGCTTCGACCAGTTTCTGCTGACGACCACGCCGAACCTGCCGCGGCCGCCGGGCGCGCAGTGATCGCAGATCGCGGTTCGTGATTCACACAGGCCAGGGCATCCCGGATGGTCGCATGGCGCGATCGATTCGCGCCGGATGCGCGTTGACGGCAGCTTTGCGCCCCCGCTACCGGGTGCCGTGGGATGGAGGGAACCTGGCTATAGCAGGTGGTGGAGTCCCTCCGCATCGAGGGCGCAATCGGCCAGTATCTTCCTTAGTAAGCCGAGACCCAAAGTGCGGCTGCGAGCTGGAACGACAGTCGCACGTCCATCCGGATGCCGCAGAAAGCAGTGGCTTCCCCGGGTTCGCTCCACGGTGAAACCAACTCGCTCGGGGGCGCGGACCAACTACTTGCCCGTGGGCCGCGGCAGTGTGGTCATGCGGCGATCGTCACCCGGTGGATCCCGATGAACTCGAGAGCGGCTGGCTTTCGTCCCTGCACTTCAAGGCACAACTCAATCGCCTCACGAATCTCGCCCATCAGTTCATCCAGCGAAGCGGCGTCGGTGTGACAGCCGGGCAATTGGGGTACCGAGGCGACGTAGATACCTTCTTCATCGCGCTCAATCACGACATCGAACTGTAGTGCCGTCCCCTCCATGCTACACCGCAACGAGCGGCGTTGAGCGTCAAAATTCTCCCCCCCTCACCACCAGTTCCACCTGAGCCGGCAGCACCAGAGCCGCAAACGATCTGGCCGGCCTGGCCCCGCCGCCATCTCGAAGTTCCGAAAGACGAGATGGCAATCCCTGAAGAAATGCTCTCTCCCGGGGAACTTCCCGCCTTCTGCCTTCGTCCTCCGATTCGATGGACCCCTCCACCAACGCCAGCCGCGAGCATGGCCTCGACTGGCTGCGCGTCATCGCCTTCACGATTCTCATCGGCTACCACACGGGCATGTTTTTCGTGCCCTGGGATTTCCATATCAAGAACCCCGAGCGCAGCGAATCGCTCACGTGGGTGATGCTGTTCTTCAACCGCTGGCGGCTGCCGCTGCTGTTCCTGATCTCCGGAGCCGGAGTGGCGTTCGCACTGCGACGCCGGAGCTACGCCGAGTTTGCCGGGGAACGGCTGCGCCGCCTGTTGCTGCCGCTGGTGTTCGGGATGCTGGTGGTGGTTCCGCCGCAGATCTACTTCGAGCGGCTGGACCAGGGAATCACGTTCGCGAGCTACCTGGATTTCTGGAAGACTGTTTTCACGTTTCAATCCTATCCGCAAGGCAATCTGAGCTGGCACCACCTCTGGTTCGTGGTTTACATTCTGGTGTATTCGCTGGTGTGCATCCCACTGTTCGCCGCGCTGAAGAGCCGGCGCGGGCAGGCGCTGGTGGAAGCGTTCGCGCGGTTCTGCGAGCGACCCGGCGCGATCTACCTCATCGGCGTGCCGAACCTCGCGATTGCCGCCTGGCTCGGGCCGAAATGGCCGACCACGCACAACCTGATCTCGGACTGGGCCAACCTGACCGGTGCGCTGCTGACGTTCCTCTGGGGCTTCGTTATCTGTGGCAATGGACGGTTTTTTGACCTGATCGTGCGCAAACGCCGCGAACTTCTGCTGTTCGCCCTCGCGATGACCGTCCTGTTCTACGGCTACCGGCTGGCGCCCCTGCGCGAGTCCTGGACGCCGCTCCAGCGCATGTCCGCCAGTATGCTGATCGATTCCTACATGGGCTTCGGCTGGATCCTCGCCCTGCTCGGTTGGAGCCGCGTGAAACTGAATCGCGACAGCCCGCTGCTGCGCTACGCGACCGAGGCGGTTTACCCCTTTTATATCGTGCACCAGACGATTACGATCGCCATTGCGTATCACATGATTTCGTGGACTGCTCCAGTCGCCTTGAAATTCCCGCTGCTCGCGGCTGGCACGTTCCTTGGCAGTTGGGCCGTTTTTGAACTCGCCCGCCGGCATCCGGTGACGCGGGTTCTGCTTGGGATGAAGCCGGCGGGCCAACCGGCTGCCACCAGATCAGCCGGCGCCGCTCACGCGCCGTGACCGGGGGGCCTCACCGCGATGATATCGGCGTGTACTTCCCCGTTCGCCGTTCGCGATCCGGACTTTCATGGTTCATCCGGCGGGCTTGTTGGCAGGCGTGGAAGCGGCTGATCCCGCGGAGGCTTCGAGCCACTCGATGCTGGGGCGACGCTTTCGCATGGCGCAGTCCCTCAGGAACAGGTTGATGAGGTTCTGGTACGGTATACCCAGTTCCGCCGCCAACTCCTTGAAGTAGGCCACCGCCGCCGTGTCGAGGCGGATCGTGACCGGAAGCTTGAGCTGCTGGGCGTAGGGATTCTTGCGGGACTTGGTGAAATCGTATTCTGTTCTCATCGGAAACTCCAATACATCACTTCTTCACGGGCTGTCGCGCGCCTGGCGGAGATCAGCCGGATCACCGGGCCGGCTTCCCGGTAGCAATGACTGACGATGAGGCATCGCGCCTGAAAGCTGTAACCCAGCAGGAGGAACCGGTCTTCGCTCAGAGAGTGATCCGGGTCGTTGATCAAGCGGGCGTTCTCGTCGAGAAAGACGGACTGCGCCTCCTCAAAGGACACGCCATGCTTGACCAGGTTGGATCGCGCTTTGCGCGGATCCCAGGCAAATTCGATATTGCCCATGACAATATGATAGCAATACGAGCCTGGCAAAGAGACAGTGCGGGGAGAACAGAGAATCCGGGGGCGGATCCGGAACGCCGTTCCGCAATCACGTTTGGGGCGTGGCAGGCACGTCGGAGCCGGGCAGAGGCGGCGGCCGTCGCAGCGAAACTCAGGGGCGGCCCGCGCAACCCGGACCGGCCCACTATAATCAAAAGATGAGGGGCTCCTGGGAGCCGTTGCCGAAACACTGATGAGCGTTCCTGTTTCCCAGATGTGGACCGTGGCCAGCTATGTGCTCAAGCAGCGGCTGGCCGGGCGGAAGCGCTACCCGCTCGTGGTGATGCTGGAGCCGCTGTTCCGCTGCAACCTTGCCTGCGCGGGTTGTGGGAAGATCCAGTATCCGCCGCACATCCTCAAGAGCGAACTCAGCCCCGAAGAGTGCTTCCGGGCGGTGGATGAAGCGGGCGCGCCGATGGTCGCGATCCCCGGCGGCGAACCGCTGATGCACTCCCGGATCGAGGAGATCGTCCAGGGCCTCGTCGCGCGCAAAAAGTACATCTATCTGTGCACGAATGCGCTGCTTCTGAAGGAAAAGCTGCACCTTTTCACGCCTTCGAAGTACCTGACGTTCTCCGTCCACATGGACGGCGAACGCGACCACCACGACTTCGCCGTCTGCCGCGAAGGCGGCTATGACCTCGCGCTGGAGGGCGTCAAGGCGGCTCTGGCCCGAGGCTTCCGTGTCACGACGAACACCACTCTGTTCGACGGAGTTGATCCCAATTCCGTCCGCCGCTTTTTTGACCAGATGATGGAACTGGGGGTGGAAGGCATGATGCTTTCGCCCGGCTACAGTTACGACAAAGCGCCGGACCAGCAGTCGTTCCTGCCCCGCGAACGCACCCGGCGGCTGTTCTCGGCGATCCTGTCGAACCGCAAGTCCAACTGGCGATTCAACCAGTCTCCGCTGTTCCTCGAATTCCTGATGGGCCGGCGCCACTACGCCTGCACGCCCTGGGGCATGCCGACGTTCAACCTGTTCGGCTGGCAGAAGCCCTGCTATCTGCTGCAGGACGGCTACGCCGACACCCATGCCGAACTGATGGCAGAGACGGCCTGGGAGAACTACGGCGCCGAATCCGGCAACCCGAAGTGCGCGAACTGCATGGTTCATTCGGGCTATGAAGCCTCGGCTGTCCACGACACGTTCTTTACACTGCGCGGCTTCCTGAACACCGTCCGCGCGACTCTGTTCACGCGCTATCGCAGCGCGGAGTCCGCCGCGCTGCTCGAAGAGAAGATCGTCCCCGCGCACGAGCGCAATCCGCTGGTGCAGATCGAAACGCGGCCCGCGGAAAAGACCACGGCATGAACCCCGACGAACTCCGCGAGGCCATCGAAGCCGCCTTCGACTTCCGCGGCGATGCCAGACTCACGCTCCGCTCGGGCGAGGTTGTGGAAGGCTACCTGTTTGACCGCCGCCTTGGCGCGACGCTGGAGGAGTCGTTCGTCCGCATCATCCCCAAGACGGCCCCGGTGAAGCGCAGTATTGCCTGCTCGGAGATCGCCGCCCTCGAACTCGATGGCCGCGACCCCGCCGCCGGCAAGAGTTGGGAAGCGTGGGTCCGCAAGTATTGGGAGAAGAAAGCCGCGGGCGAAACCAACATCGCGCTGCACCCCGAAGCGCTCGATTAAGCCCGGCGCCCGGCCGCCGCCATCACGATGCCCAACGCCGCCAGCGCCGCCGTCTCGGCGCGCAG
>DNFG01000062.1:3210-3337 GCA_003487005.1 Bryobacterales bacterium | reverse complement strand
TCTTCCGATCTATCACTTCGACGAAGGAGCTTCCCTTAATCCGGAACCGGCATCCCCATCTGCTTGTAAATCGTCTCGATCGTCTTGATCTTCGCCGCCGCGTCCTTGTTTCCCGGCTCATACTTCA
>DNFG01000062.1:0-2847 GCA_003487005.1 Bryobacterales bacterium | reverse complement strand
CTTCTGCAGCGGTTCCAGCACCGCAATCGCCTCCTCGTACTTGCCCGCCTTCACCTTCGCATTGGCGTCGGCCACTTTCGGGTTCGCGGCCCACATCAGCAGGCCCGCTCCCAGAGTCAGAACTACGATTTTGCCCAGCATGTCTCCAATTCTACCGCGCTACACTGAAGGACAGCCTTGGACAAACGCGTTATCGTCGCCATCGACGGCCCCGCCGGCGCCGGGAAAAGCACTATCGCCCGCCGACTCGCCAGCCGTCTTGGCTACCTCTATATCGATACCGGCGCCATGTACCGCGCCGTCGCTCTCTGGGCCCTCCGAGAGGAGATCCCGCTCGACGACGCCCCCCGTCTCGAACAACTGGCCCTGCACGCCGTCATCTCCCTCGACGCCGGCTCCATTTCCCTGAACGGCGAAGACGTCACCACCGCCATCCGCGCCCCCGAAATCGCCGGCGCCGCCTCCCGTGTCTCCGCCATCCCCGCCGTCCGCCGCGCCATGGTCCGGCAGCAGCAACGCCTCGGCGCCACCGCCTCCGCCGTCATGGAGGGCCGCGATATCGGCACCGTCGTCTTCCCCGGCGCCGCCGTCAAAATCTACCTCGACGCCGACCCCCGCGTCCGTGCCCAGCGCCGCCTGCTCGACCTCCAGGCCCGCGGCGAATCCCCCTCCCTCGACGAGGTCGAACTCGATATCCGTCAGCGCGATGAACGCGACCGCACCCGCGCCGACTCCCCTCTCATGCAGGCCCCCGATGCCATCTATTTCGATTCCACAGGCCTCTCCGCCGCCGAAGTCGAACAGGGCCTCCTCCGCATCGTCCGCGAACGCACCAGCAACGGAAAGGAAATCCAGCGTTGAACCAGCTTGTCGTGATGAAATTCGGCGGCACATCCATGGGCTCCGCCGAGCGCATCAAAGGCGCCGCCCTCCTCTGCGAGGAACAATACAACCGCCGCCCCACCTGCGTCGTCGTGTCCGCCATGTCCAAGGTCACCGACCTCCTCCTCGACACCCTCCGCCATGCCGAGGGCGGCGATGCCGCCGGCGTCGAAACCAACCTCCAGACCCTCGAATCCCGCCACCGCGAGACCTGCCTTGAACTCCTCGATGGCCCCCTCGCCGAGGAGACCCTCCTCCTGCTCAGCGGGATCCTCAACGAGTTCGCCCGCATCGCCCGCGGCGTTCTCATGCTGGGCGAACGCCCCCCGCGCTCCGTCGATGAAGCCATCGCCGTCGGGGAACGCCTCTCCTCCACTCTCATCGCCGCCTACCTCCGCTCCCGCAACGTCGATGCCTTCGCCGTCAACGCCCGCGACCTGATCGTGACCGACGCCGTCTTCGGCAACGCCGCCCCCTTGCTCGAACCCACCCGCGAGAAAGCCGAAAACCTCCTCAAGCCCGAACTCGAAGCCGGACGCCTCCCCGTCGTCACCGGCTTCAATGGCGCCACCCTCGACGGCCGCCCCACCACCCTCGGCCGCGGCGGTTCCGACTTCTCCGCCTCCATCCTCGCCGCCGTCCTCGACGCCGAGGAACTCTGGATCTGGACCGACGTCGATGGCATCATGTCCGCCGACCCCCGCATCGTCCCCGACGCCCGCGTCCTCGACGAAATCACCTACCGCGAAGCCGCCGAACTCGCCTACAACGGCGCCAAGGTCCTCCACCCCCGCACGCTCGCCCCCCTCATGGAACGCGAAATCCCCGTGTGGAGCAAAAACAGCTTCCGCCCCGAAATCCCCGGCACCCGCATCGTCCCCACCACCGCCGATACCCCCTCCGGCGCCCGCGCAGTCACCTCCATGAACAACGTCGCGCTCGTCTCCCTCGAACCCGCCAGCGCCCTCCTCTCCGGCACCAAGGTCATGGCCCGCGCCATCGAAGCCCTCGCCGCCACCAATGCCGAAGTCCTCGCCCTCTCCTCCTCCAGCTATCGCCAGAACTTCTGCTTCCTCATCCGCCAGGCCGAACTCCCTGCCGTCGTCGAACGCCTCGAACAGGCCTTCTCCCTCGAACTCGCCCACGGCTACCTCCACCCCATCGACATCGACCTCGATGTCGGCCTCCTCGCCATCGTCGGCGAAGGCATGAAGGGCCAGGCCGGCCTCGCCGGACGCATCTTCACCGCCATCTCCCGCGAAATGGTCAATATCATCGCCATCGCCCAGGGCTCCAGCGAATTGACCATCGCCATCGTCGTCCGGAAGTCCGGCGTCGACAAAGCCGTCCTCGCCGTCCACCGCGAGTGCGGACTCAGCGCCCCCGCGGCGCTATAATGAGAGTTTGCGCTTTTGCGCCCACTGATCGCAGTAGGAGTCTGATACTTCCATGTTTGACCTCTTCCGCAGCCGCCAGAAGACTGTGCGCTACCTGCTCGGCGCTTTGCTGAGCCTTGTCGCCATCTCCATGGTCGTCACCCTCGTCCCCAGCTACGGCGATCCCTCCAGCGGCGCCAACGCCCAAATCATCGCCGAAATCGGCGACGAAGTCCTCACCATCACCGAAGTGCAGCAGGTCATGGCTCGCGAACTCCGCGAAAACCGGATCCCCCCGGGCCTCGAAACTGTCTACGTCCCCATGTTCGTCCAGCAAATGGTCGCCGAACGCGCCGTCGCCTACCAGGCCGCCCAGATGGGCTTCCGCCTCACCGACGCCGAACTCGCCGAAACCATCGCCGCCCTCATCCCCCAACTCTACGAGAACGGCAAATTCGTCGGCGCCGAAACCTATCGCGCCTTCCTCGCCCAGCAGAATATGACCATCCCCCAGTTCGAGGCCAACGTCCGCAAACAGGCCCTCTCCTCCCGCCTCGAAATGCTCTCCCTTGAAGGCGTTATCGTCACC
>DNFG01000395.1 GCA_003487005.1 Bryobacterales bacterium | reverse complement strand
TGCTCTTCCGATCTCTCCTTCAAATCTCCCACCGAGTACGGCCCCCCGGGCTTGGCCAGCACATCCACCGCCCCCCGGCTCAACGCCTCCATCGCCGCTTTCGTCGAACTCTGCGCCAGAGAGCTGATGACGATCACCGGAAGCGGATGAAACCGCATGATCCGATCGAGGAAAGTCAGACCGTCCATGCGCGGCATTTCTATATCCAGGGTCAGGACGTCCGGCTTGAGGCTCAGAATCCGGTCCCGCGCAATATAGGGGTCCGGCGCCGTTCCCACCACTTCGATGTCGGTCTCCGCGCCCAGAATCGTGGACAGTACTTTCCGGACGATGGCCGAGTCGTCCACTACCAGAACCCGGATCGGTCCGTTTCGTGTCATGCCTCGTCCCTGAAGCTGAGCCGGACGCTCAGCCGCCCGCTCTCGACCGGCACCATCAGCCAGCCGGCGCCGCCTTCCGTCACAAGCGCGGGCCGCGGTGCGCCAATCTGGAAACCGCCTCGCGGCTCAAGCCGGGACAGCGCATTGCCGCACAACATGTTCGCCAGTTCCAGCAGCACCAGGTTGACCTCCGGCTCCGTCACGGTCTGCTCGTCCTCGCGGCCCAGGAAACTCGCTGCCAGCCGCCGCGCCATCCCCGGCTCGACATCGACCGCCAGCCGGCCGTTTCGCGTACCCGAGAACTCCACCTCCGATGCCAGTCCGGCCCGGGGCGGCTCTGCTTCCCGCACCAGGTCCACCGGCAGTTCGAAGAACATCGTCTCCAGAACCTCCACCGCCGCCCCCGCCATCTCGATTGCGGCGCCGCTCAGGCCTTCAGCGATCGCCGGTCCCGGATCAGAATCCCACATCGCTCAACTCCTTTCCCCGCTCTTCGGCCCAGTCCGGAAATACCTGCTCGAGCAGCAGGCACAGCCGCTCCGGCGGAAACGGTTTTCGCAGATAGCCCAAGGCCCCAAGTTCCATCAGCCGGGCCATCCGCAGTTCCGTGCCGTCGGTTGAAACCACCACCACCGGCACTGTTCGCAGCCGCTCGTCCGAGCGCATTGCTCTCAGCAACCCTTCCCCGTCGAGAACAGGCATGTTGATGTCGGTCAGGACCAGATCCACCGCTTCGACGCCCAGTTTCTCCAGTGCCTCGCGGCCGTGGCCCGCTTCCAGCCACCGGTCCACCTGCAGCCCAGCGATCTCGATCGATCGCTTCACGAACGACCGCATGACGGGCGAATCGTCGACGATCAGCAGCCGTTTGCACACAACACACCTCCCTTTCCCGCGTTCAGCACGGGCCGGTGCGCGCCTGGCCCACCGCCCAACTCCTTTTCCGTTCCATCCGGCGTCCGGATCCACTGCCGCCCCGTACCGACATCCATTCGAACCGTTCGGCTGATGCTCCCTCCGACTTCTTCGGACTCCACCAGCACGCCGGCCTGCCAAAGAATGCGGCGCACCGCCGCGTAGTTCCGCTTCCCAATATTGAATAGGCCTCCGTCGTTGACGACCGCCGCGCCTCCGGCCAGCCGCACCACCAGCCGCTTCTTGTCTGCCCCCATCCGGTACGCGCTCCGGAACAGTAGCGGCGTACCCGTGTCCGCGTACCGGAACGGCTGGCTTGCACCCTCCTTCTCCCGCCCCGGACCCGCTTCCGGCAGCATGAAATGCAACAGCCCTCCGATCCGCGCCACCGGGTCCCAGATCGTCACCGCAATGCACGACCCCAGCGCGTACGTCACCAGCTGCGCTTCCGAGTCCGCGCTCAACTGGCAGTCACCCACCCCCACCACGACCGGCGTCATCGTGCCCTCCCTGTTCCCGCCGGGCGCCGGTACACGGCCGGCATCACGTACTCCAGACCGTGCCGGATCCCCATCAGCCCCTCGCTGTGGCCGATCAGCAGCCATCCGCCCGGCTCCAGCTTCTCCGCGAACCGGCCCACGAGCGCCTCCTGCGTGGGCTTGTCGAAGTAGATCATCACGTTCCGGCAGAAGATCACGTGGAACGGCGGCAGATCCGGGTGGCTCTCCATCAGGTTCCGCCGCTGGAAATCGATCCGCTTGCGATAGCTCTCCTTCACCCTCACGTAACCCTGCTGCTCGCCCGTGCCCCGCTGCAAGTACTTCCGCCGCCAGCTCTCCGGCAGAGGCGCCACGCGGTCTTCCGTATAGATCCCCCGCCGTGCCGACTCGAGCGCACGCGTCGAGATGTCGCTTGCCACCAGCCGCAAGCGGTCCAGCCCCGCTTCGCCCAATACTTCGGCCGCGTGGACCAGGATCGTATACGGCTCCTCGCCGGTCGCACAGCCCGCGCTCCAGATCGACACCCGGCCATGGTCCCGTGCCGCCGGCTCCAGGACGCGCGTCCGCAGCAGATCGAAGTGCTGCGGCTCGCGCTGGAAGCTCGTGTAGTTCGTTGTCAGCGCATCGATCAGTGCGATCAGTTCCACGCCCGTCCGGTCGGCCTGAATCCGCTCCAGATACGTCCGGATCCCGTCCAGTCCCAGTTCCCGGGCCCGTTTGCCGAGGCGCGCCGACACAAGCGCTTCCTTGCCTGGCTTCAGGTCCAGCCCGAAGGCCGTCCGGGCCATCATCCTGATCGTCTCGAATTGACTGGGCGCCACCTCCCAGGGGCTGGCCGCCGACTCTGCGCTCTGCTTCATTCCCGGTCCCTCACCGTTTACTCCAGTCCATGCACGGCAGCGCCCGGCCTGAGCGCGGCCATGTCCAGAATCAATCCCACACGTCCGTCGCCCAGGATGGCGCCTCCGGCTATGCCGCGCACCCGGCGGAAGGTCTCGCCCAGACTCTTGATCACCACTTCCTGTTTCCCGGCGAGCCGGTCCACCTGCAGGCAGAACTGCATCCCTTCGCTCTCGCCCACGATCATGAGACCCTCGCCCGCGGCCGCGGTGCCGCCCGCGACCCCCAGCCGCCGTGCCAGCCGCACCACCGGCAGCAGTCTCTCCCGCACCAGTGCCATCTCTCCCCGGCCCTCGACCGTGAAAATCGACTCCGGCGCGGGTTTGAAGATCTCCCGGACGCTGTAAATCGGCACGATGAAGCGGTCCTCGCCCACGTGCACGACCAGCCCGTCAATGATCGCCAGCGTCAGGGGCACTTTCACCAGAAAGACCGTCCCCGCGCCCGGTGTTGTGTCAATCTCAACCCGGCCGCGGAGCTTTTCCACGTGCCTCCTCACCACATCCATTCCCACGCCGCGGCCCGATACGTCAGTTACCTTCTCTGCCGTCGAAAAACCGGGGTGGAAGATCAACTGCCACACCTCGCTGTCGCTCAATGCCTCGTCGACTCCGATCAGCCCCCGGTTGCGCGCCTTTTCCAGGATCCGTTCCCGGTTCAGGCCCCGCCCGTCATCCCGGATCTCGATCACGATCTGCCCGGCCTGGTGCCAGGCGCTCAACCGCACCCGCCCCACCGGAGGCTTACCCGCTGCCACGCGTTCTTCCGGCCCCTCGAGGCCATGGTCCATCGAGTTCCTCAACATGTGGACCAGAGGATCGGCAATCTCCTCCACAATCGACCGGTCCAGTTCCACATCCTCGCCAAACAGATCCAGTTCGGCCTGCTTGCCCGATTTCCGCGCCAGATCCCTCACCAGCCGCGACATCCGCCGGAACAGCTGCCCGATCGGCACCATCCGCATCGCCATAGCCGTCTTCTGCACCTCCGCCGTCACCCGGGCGAGGTGCGTGATATCCCGCTGCACCCTCGGCGTCTTCACACCCTCCAGGTCCGGGTTGTGCCGCAGCATCGACTGCGCGATGACCAGTTCGCCCACCATATCGACCAGGTACTCGAGTTTGCCGGTCTCCACCTTCACCAGCGAGGCCGCCACGCGGGCGCCGCCTCCCTCCGCCTGCCGAACCTCCGTCGAAGCTTCGCCCGCTTCCATTGCGGATCCTTCGGGCGCCGCCGCGGGGTCTTCCTTTCCAGACTCCTCCAGCGCCTGGCGCACCCGCGCGACTAACTCGTCGGGAGCCGGCGGCTCCGGCGCCTGCTGCCCGCTCGCCGAGGCCTCGATCTGTCCCAGCCAGAGCGCAAGATAATCGCTCGCCGCCAGAATCACGTCTACCCGCTCCGGCGTCAGTCGCAACTCCCCGCTGCGCGCCCGGTCCAGCAGGGTCTCCACCTCATGGCTCACCTCCTGCAAGACCACGAAGTCGAGAAAACCGGCCAGTCCTTTGATCGTATGGAAGCTCCGGAACGTGCTGTTGATCGTTTCCTCGGACGTCGTCCCTTGTTCGATCTCCAGCAGCCGGGCTTCGATATTGGTCAGATGTTCCCGGGCCTCCAGCAGGAAGTCCTGAATCAGCTGTGGGTCCTGCGCCAGTGGATTCACCGCCGGAGCCGGCGGTGATACGGCCGCTTCACTCTCCGATAACTGCCGCAGCATCTCTTCCGGCTGCACCGGCGCCGCAGACGGGGGCCGCGGCGCGCTGACTGTCTTCTTCTTCATGGCGACAAACTCCTCCCGACCCGTCCCTTCTTTCGGTCACTTCAATCGACTAGAAGTCCTTGAAGTCTCCTTCCATCGGGAAACTGTCGCGCGTGCGCGGCGCCGCCAGGGCAGCCGGCGCCGGCACCGGCTGTTTCACGGCGACCGGCTTCGTTCTCACGGGCTCCCTCGCCGCTTGTTCGTCCGCGCTGCCCACGAGGTCGCGCAGCCGCATCACCGCACCGTTCAGCGCCGTCGCCTGCTCGCTCATCATCTCGCCCGCCGATGCGCTTTCTTCCGCGTTGGCCGCGCTCGACTGCGTCAGGCTCTGCATCTGCGTCACCGCCTTGGCGATCTGCTCGATCCCGCGCGCCTGCTCCTGACTGCCGACGTGCACTTCGTTCGTCAGCACGTTGATCTGCGCCGCGTTCTGCACCACCTTCGTCACCCAGGCCGCCACCTCGTCGAGCTTCGTCTTGCCTTCGTTTGACCGCACGATCGACTCTTCGATCAGCTCCGAGGTATCCCGGGCCGCCTGAGCCGAGCGCTGCGCCAGATTCCGCACTTCGTCGGCCACGACCGCGAAGCCCATCCCGGCCTCGCCCGCCCGCGCCGCTTCCACGGCCGCGTTCAACGCCAGAATATTGGTCTGGAACGCGATCTCATCGATCACCTTGATGATCTTCGAGATCTTCTCGCTCGACGCGTTGATCTCCCGCATCGACCCGATCATCTCTTCCAGCTTCCGGTTCGTCTCTTTCAGCATCCGGTCCACTTGCTCGACTTCGGTCGCCGCGTTTCGCGCATTCTCCGCATTCTTCTGCGTCATCGCGTTGATCTCTTCCGTTGACGCAGACGTCTCCTCGAGCGATGCCGCCTGCTCGGACGAGCCCTGCGCCATCGACTGGCTCGCCGACGACACCTGCTGCGCCGCCGAAGCCACCTGTGACGCCCCCTTCGCGATCTCCACCGTGATCCCCCGCAGATCCCGGTTGCTGGACCACACCGTCCGGAATCCGAACGCCACCACCGCCGCCGCCGCGCCGCACAACACCAACATCAACACCATCAGCATCGACGCCCGGCTGTCAGCGTCCGAGGTCGTACCCGCGAGGATCTTCTGCTGCGCGTCCACCAGCCACGCCACATGGTTCAGCGTCTCCGTCAGCAGCGGGGCGATCCGCTCCCTCTGCAGCGTGTTCGCTTCATCAAAACGCTGTTCCCGCAGATGCCCCAGCAGCACCCCTGAATGCGTCCGGTACTGCTCCAGAATTCCGTCCAGTTTTTCCCACCGGACTTTGCCTTCGCCGGTCACTAAAAGGGTCCGGCCCTCGTCCAGCAGAATTCCCATTTTGTCCAGCGCCTCCCGTGACTGCTTTTCGGCCTCCGCCACCCCGGCCGCGTCCCCGGTCAGACCGCTCAACATCAATCCGCGCATCGCCGCCACCAGATTCTGTGCCCGTGCATCCACTTGCGAAATAATCTCCGTCTTGCGGGCATCCTTCACCGCCAGTTGCTCCACGATTCCGCTAAAAGAGCGCACACTATAGACCCCAAAGCCGCCCAACAGCAGCAAAAACGCCGCCAACAGCGATTGCACGCTCAGCAGCTTCGTTCCCATCGCCATTTTGTTCATCTCTTTTCGACTCCCTTTGTCCGTTGACCCTTACGCCGCTTCGGCGCCCTCGCGCCGCCGCAACTGCTCCAGTCCATGCACGTCCTGCGTACTCAGCACGCCCTCGATGTCCAACAGCATCTTCACCTTGCCCTTTACCTTCGCCATCCCCAGGATGTAGGGCACTTCCATGTCTTCGCCGAACTCCGGCGTGTCCTCGATCTCGCTCTCCTGCAGAGTCAGCACCTCCGACACTCCGTCCACGATCGCCCCCATCTGCATCGCCCCCGCATCATGTTTCACTTCCACCACCACAATGCAGGTCCGCTGCGTGTATTCGGCCTGTTCCAGACCAAACTTCGCCCGCAGATCGATCACCGGGATCACCTTGCCGCGCAAGTTGATCACCCCCTTCACGAACGGCGCCGTCTGCGGCACCGCCGTGATGTCCTGTAACCCCATGATTTCCCGCACCTTCAGCACGTGAACCCCAAATTCCTCGCGCCCAAGATGAAATACCAGATACTTGCCCTGACGCTCCCGCGCCGCGCTTCCAGCCGCCGTCATCATTGCCTGCACGCTGACCTCCCGAGAACTTTCAGAGTGCTCCAGCCTCCTGGCCGAAGCCTCTCCACCCCCTTTTCGTCCAACTTCTCCCTCTCTTCACCCTTTCTGTCCAATTTTTCTTCCGCCCCGGCTTCCAGCCGTGCTATCCTCACCCCAAGATCCTTATTCCTCAGGAGGTTCCCGATGCGTTCGTTCTTCCGCCTCGCGCCGCTCGCCCTGGCCGCCGCCGCGCTCATGGCCCAGACCGCACCCCCGAAATCCCATCTCAAGGTCGGCGACCCCGCCCCTGATCTCGAACTCCGCTCCACCGCCGGCGCCACCTTCAAACTCTCTGATTTCAAAGGCAAACAGACCGTCGTCCTCGCCTTCTTCCCCGCCGCCTTCACCGGTGGTTGAACGAAGGAAATGACGGCGTACCAGGCTGGTCTCGCCAAATTCAAAGAAGCCGGCGCTCAGGTCCTCGGCATCTCCACCGATAATCTGCCCGCCCTCAATTACTGGTCCAAAGAAGTCCTGAAGCTCGATTTCCCCCTTGCCAGTGACTGGCAGCGCAAAACCGCCGCCGCTTATGGTGTCCTCAACACCGCCAGCGGCTTCGCCAACCGCGCCAGTTTTGTCATCGACGCCCAGGGCATTATTCAACACATCGAGGAAGGCTCCACCGCCATCAACCCCGACGGCACCGCCGCCGCCTGCAGCCGCCTCAAACCCCGTTAATCGCCCGCAACCGGGCGGAATTGGGCTCGCTCACCCCGCGCCTTTTTGATATAAAATTGGCGCTTGACCATGTCGACCCCCTTTCCGCCCGCCTTCCTCCTCGCCGCCGATTCCGGCTCCCTCATCCGCCTCAGCCCCGTCGACCTCGCCGTCATCGTCCTCTACTTCGTTGCCGTCCTCGGCATTGGCTTCTATCTCAAGGCCCACACTAAAACCGGCGACGACTTCTTCATGGCCGGCCGCGACATGACCGCCTGGGTCGCCGGCCTCTCCTTCCTCGCCGCCAACCTCGGCTCCCTTGAACTCATGGGCTGGGCCGCCGCCGCCTACCAGTACGGTATCCTCGCCACCCACTGGTATTGGATCGGCGCCATCCCCGCCATGCTCTTCCTCGGCGTCGTCATGATGCCCTTCTACTACATCTCCAAGACCCACTCCGTCCCCGGCTACCTCAAACTCCGCTTCGATGAACGCTCCCGCGCCCTCTCCGCCATCACCTTCGGCCTCATGACCGTCCTCATGTCCGGCATCAACATGTACTCCATGGCCCTCGTCATGAAAGTCGTCCTCGGCTGGGACATCCACTTCTCCATCTGGGTCTCTTCCCTCACCGTCGCCGCTTACGTCTTCCTCGGCGGCCTCCTCTCCGCCATCTTTAACGAAGTCCTCCAGTTCGTCCTCATCTGGCTCGGCGCCATGCTCGTCCCCATCATCGGCCTCATCGAAACCGGCGGCTGGGCCGGCATGGTCGAACGCATCTCCCGCAACTTCCCCGGTCAGAACTACACCAGCCTCTGGTCCACCCTCGGCTCTGTCGGCGATAACCCCATGGGCATCCACTGGACCGGCATCGTCCTCGGCCTCGGCTGGGTCATCAGCTTCGGCTACTGGACCACCGACTTCCTCGTCGTCCAGCGCGTCATGACCGCCAAGGACCTCCGCAGCGCCAAAATGGCCCCCATCATCGGCGCCGCCTTCAAAATGCTCGTCCCCTTCATCGTCATCGTCCCCGGCCTGCTCGCCCTCGCCGTCCTCCCCATGACCCTCACCGGCGAAGCCGAAGCCCTCGCCACCGGCGGACACAGCTACAACGAAGTCCTCCCCCTCATGCTCGCCCGCTACCTCGGCCCCGGCCTCCTCGGCCTTGGCGTCACCGCCCTCATCGCCGGCTTCATGTCCGGCATGGCCGGCAATGTCAGCGCCTTTGCCACCGTCTGGACCTACGACATCTACCGCGCCCTCTGGCGCAAGGACGCCACCGACGCACACTATGTCTCCATGGGCCGGCGAAATGGGCTTTTGCGC
>DNFG01000394.1:291-11995 GCA_003487005.1 Bryobacterales bacterium | reverse complement strand
GTTGTTCCTGTTCCTGGCGGCATTCCCGGAGACGCAGACGATGCTCCCGCTGCGGGCCGATCATTTCGTGACGGGTTTCTCGTACCTCGTCTCGCCGGACTTCCGGATCACGCTCGAGGGTTACCGCAAGAACTACCGCGACTATCCGGTTTCGCGCGACATTCCGCAGCTTTCGTTTGCCAACATCGGCGACACTTTTGACGTCCGCGAGGTGCTGCTGCCGTTGACGTCGGGCGGGCGGGGCCGCGCGCAGGGCATTGAGCTGTTCATGGAGAAGAAGTTCAACAACAAATGGTTCGGTCAGGCGAATTTCGCGATTTCGCAGGCCCGCCATGGCGGGCTGGACGGGATTCTCCGGCCCGGTTCGTTCGACTATCCGTTTGTGGCCAATTTCGTCGGCGGCTACCGGTTGACGCCGAAGTGGGAGCTTTCGACGCGCGCTTCCTATCTGAGCGGGCGGCCGTTCACGCCGTTCAATGAAACGCTTTCGGTGGCGCAGCGGCGCGGCATTTTCGATCTCGACCGGGTGAACGCGGAGCGCCTGCCGGCTTATGTTCGCATCGACATCCGGCTCGACCGGACGTTCACGGTTCGCGACAAGCCGCTGCTGGTCTTCCTGGGCGTGCAGAACGTCGTCAACCGTCAGAATGTGGCGGGCTACACCTGGAACCGGCGGCTGAACGAGCCGCAGGTGAACGATCAACTGGGGCTGTTCCCTTTGATTGGCATGGAATGGCGGTTCTGACGCCCCGGGGTTAGCCGGGCCGGGAGCGCGTGTCCGTTGGCGGGCACGCTATCCTGAGAGCTGACCCCAATACGATGCCCGAACAGCAGCAACTGACTGAGGTGGTGGAAGCCGAAGGCCACCTCATCGATTCGCACATCATGGAAATGATCTTCGACACGGTTGTCGAGTACGACGGCCGGTTTGAAGTCGAGCGATTCCATATCGGCAAGACGAACAGCGAACCCTCGCACCTGCGGCTCAAAGTGAGCGCCCCGACGCCCGCTCAGCTCGACAAGATGCTCAGCCAGTTGCTGATGCTGGGCTGCGCGCCGGTGGAAGGCGGTGATGCCGAGTGGTTCCGGATCGAACGGGACCGCTGTGCGCCGCCGGAGTTCTATTCGACGACGAACCACCGGACGATGGTGCGCCGGGATGGCCAGTGGCACGAAGTCCGGCGGCAGCGGATGGACGCGCTGATCGTGTGGAAGGACGGCGGAGCATATTGTGTCCGTCTGCGCGATATTCGCGCGGGGGATCTGGTGGTTTCGGGCATGCGCGGCATCCGGGTGATTCCGGAATCGAAGGAGCGCGACCGGCTTTCGTTCGCGTTCATGTCGAACGGCATTTCGAGCGAGCGCCAGGTGGAGACGGCGGTCCGGCAGACGGCCAATCTGATCCGCCATTGCCGGGAAAACGGGCAGAAGGTGGTGGTGGTGGCCGGACCGGTGGTGGTGCATACCGGCGGCGTGGCGCCTCTGTCGGCGCTGATCCGTGACGGCTGGATCGGGGCGATTCTGGCGGGCAACGCGCTGGGCGTGCATGACGCCGAAGCCGCGATGATCGGCACTTCGCTCGGGATCCGGATGTCGGACGGCCGCCAGGACGAGCACGGGCACCGCAATCACATGCGTGCGATCAACGCCATCTATCACGCCGGGTCGATCGCCGCGGCGGTCGAGCAGGGTGTTCTCACCCAGGGCGTGCTGTTCGAGTGCGTGAAGAACAAGGTGCCGTTCGTGCTGGCGGGCAGCTTGCGCGATGATGGACCGCTGCCCGACACGATCACGGACATGAATGCCGCCCAGGACGCCTACGCGGAGCAGATCCAGGGGGCCGGGCTGGTGCTGATGCTGGGCTCGATGCTGCACTCGATCGCGACCGGAAACATGCTGCCGAGCTGGGTGAAGACGGTCTGTGTGGACATCAATCCGGCGGTCGCCACCAAGTTGAGCGACCGGGGCACCGGCCAGGCCCACGGCGTGGTGACCGATGTCGGACTTTTTCTTGAAATGTTGCGCCGGTTTTTGTCGGAGAATTAGATCATGGCCAAGAAGAAAGCCAACCCCCTCTACACGGATGAACACGCTGCCGCGGGGCTCGATGCGGCATTGCCCGAGATTGAGTGCTGGCCCAACCAGTTCCACGAAGGCTATGTGATCAACATCACGCTGCCGGAGTTCACGTCAGTGTGCCCTCGAACGGGGCTTCCGGATCACGGCACGATCTCGATTGAATACACCCCGGACCAGCTCTGTCTCGAGCTGAAGTCCCTGAAAATGTACATGCTCGAATACCGGAACCTGGGGATCTTCCAGGAAAATGTCGTGAACCGGTTCCTGAAGGACTGCGTGCGCGCGTGTCAGCCGTGGCAGATGAGCGTGCACGGGGAGTTTCTGCCGCGCGGCGGGGTGTATTCGAACATCACCGCGAGTTACGAGAAGAAGAAGGGGAAGGCGAAGTAGCCCGCTCCGTGTAGCGCATCACGGTCTCCCTCAGCCGTTCGAGATCGAACGGCTTGGGGATATAGTCGTCCATGCCCGCCGCGATGCACCGGAGGCGCTCGGACTCGAGGGCATTGGCGGTGACGGCAATGATCGGGATCCGCCGTCCGGTCTGCCGCTCGGCCTTGCGAATCCGCGCGGAGGCTTCGTAGCCGTCGACCACGGGCATCTGGCAGTCCATCAGGACCAGGTCGTAGTTTTGCCGGGTCCACAGGTTGAGGGCTTCCTCGCCATTGTGTGCGATATCGACGTCGCAGTTGATTCGTTCCAGAGCCCGAAGGATCACCTTCTGGTTCAGCGCGTTGTCCTCGGCCACGAGAATTCGCCCCCTGCCACTGGACGCGGGGGCCGGCTCCTGCAACAGCGCCTGCTCGTCCGGGATTTCCACGCCGTCCCGCACGGGTTCGAGATCGAGTTCCACCGAGAATGTCGAACCCTCGCCGGGGACGCTATCGAGCTTGATTTTTCCGCCCATCAACTCGACGAGTTGGCGGGAAATAGCCAAGCCGAGTCCGGTTCCGCCGTGGGTCCTGGATGTCGATGCATCGGCCTGCTGAAACTTCTGGAACAGGCGTGCCTGCGCTTCCCAAGGGATCCCGATTCCGGTGTCGCGGACCGCGATCCGGACGAATTTCCGAAGGTTCTTCCGGACGCGCCGCACCTCGATCGAAACTTCGCCTTCGTTGGTGAATTTGACGGCGTTGCCCACCAGGTTGGTCAACACCTGGCGGAGGCGGACCGCATCGCCGGTGAAGTGTTCGCCCATCCCGTCATCGTAGTCGCAGCGCAGTTCCAGGCCCCGGGCCACCGCATGAGGCCGGAACATCACCATCACTTCCTCGATCAGGCGCTGGAGGTTGAATGGCGCGGTATCGACTCGCACATGGCCGGCCTCGATCTTCGACAGATCCAGGATGTCGTTGATCAACTGCATCAGCGCCTCGGCCGAGATGCGCACCGATTCCAGTTCTTCGCGCTTGGCCTGGTCCTGCTCGCCCTCGATCGCCAGTTGGGTCATGCCGACAATGGCGTTCAGCGGCGTGCGGATTTCGTGGCTCATATTGGCGAGAAATTCGCTTTTGGCCGCATTGGCCTTTTCGGCGAGGCGCATGGCTCTCTGTGCCGCCTTGCGCTGACGGGCCGATTGCCGGTACAGCCACGCAAACAGCAAGAGCCCCAGTCCAAGGGCGGCCAGGGCATACCGGGTGATTTTCTGGATCTGGACTGCCTGTTCGAGTTCGTAAGCCGAGCGGGTATCCTGCGAGGCGAGCGCGGACCATTTCTCGAGCGTGGCGGTCAATCGGTTCTCGAGCGCCAGCGAGGTGATCGCCCGGCGCAGGCGGCGCGCCTCGTCTTCCGCTTCCGCCGTGCTCATGATTCTCAACTGAGTCGTCGCCCCGGGAATCATGATCAGCCGGAACTTCGCCGTCTCACAGCCTTCGGGCCTCTCCATCATGATTGTGTCGAGGAACCGGACTTCGACTACCGCCGCCGCCGCCTCCCCGCGACAGAGCGCCTGCACCGTCTCCTCCCTGTGCGGATACTCAATCCAGGTGGCCTTTGGAAGATTGCTGCCCGCCAAATGCCGGAAAATGGCTGAACCCCGGAGGGCGATCACCCGCCCGGCCACATCCTCGACTTTGTCGATGCGGGGATCGGTGCCGGTTCGAGTGAGCAGGCCGTAGGAGTTTTCGAGCCAGGGTTCCGTGAACTCCCAACGTTCCTTCCGGCCCGGTGTCTCGGCCACCGCGGGCCACAGATCGACCCGGCCGGACTGGAAGGCATCGTCCAGTGTTTCGGGGGCCTCGACAGGCACCCAGTCCAGTTTCACGCCGCTGCGCTCGGCCGCGGCGTTGAGGACATCGACCGCGAGACCTTCGATCCGCCCGTCAGGCCGAAGGAAGTAGTAGGGCGGGGCGTGGTCCGCGCCGATGCGCCAGACCCGATTCTGGTCCACCCTGCTGGCCGACCAATACCACCATGCCGCCAGTCCCGCGCCGAGGCAGACCAAACCCCCGATCACAACCGGCCATGACCGAAACCGCCGGACTGCCCGAGGAGACTGCATCAAGCTGATTATCCATCGGCGGGATAAAGAGAATACTGTAGAGTTTAACTACAGGGGGAGCCGGACGGACGGCACAATTCCCGGTACAACCGGTTCTGCTGGCCGGCGATGACGTCCCAGTCGAAGCGCTGCTCGACGGTCGTACGCGCTTGGCGCTCGACGGCGCGCCTTCTTTCGGGGTCGGCGAAGAGCGCGAGGATCGCTTCGGCCATTTCGGCGCCGGTTGTGCCCAGAAGGAAGTCGCGGCCGGGTTCGAGATCGAGGCCGTTGACGCCGGCGGGGGTCGAAACGATGGCTTTGCCCATCGCCATGGCTTCCATGATCTTGATGTTGGTTCCGGCCGAGGCGAGAAGGGGAGCGATGACGATGGCGGCGCGCTCGTAAGCGGGCCGGACGTCGGAGACAAATCCTTCCAGTTCAATGCCTTGCTGGTCGAGATCGACGGTCACGCGATCGCGGTAGAGTTCGCGGTAATGCTCCGGGCGCGAACCGGCGATAACGCGCAGCACCGCCCCTCCGGCGCGCAGCGCCGGCCACGCTTCGGCGAGGAAGAAGCGCAGCGCGAGCAGGTTGGGCAGGTGCGCGAAGGATCCGATGAACAGGATCCGCTTCGGATCGGGTTCGCTTCCGGACGGCTGGAAGCGCTCGAGATCGACGCCGTTCGGCAGGGCGACGACGCGGCGGGCACCCTCGACCATGCCGCGATCCTTGTCGGACATCGCGACCACGCAATCGACTTCCCGCCAGGCTTTACGCTCGAAGGCGATCCAGCGGTCCAGTTGCGCGCGTGTTTCCCAATCATCTTTCTGTTCAAGGAGTTGGGTGTATAAATCTAAAGTGATGTCGTGCTCGACGAGAAGAGTGGGCAGGCCCTCGCAATCGGGCGCGTAGAGGGCCATCTGGGTGAATTCCAACTGCACGAGGGCCGGGGCGTGGCGGCGGATGGCTTCCTTCAGGGCGGCGCGGAAGGGCGCGGAATCGTGCTCTTCGACCACCTCCGGGCGCTCCGTCATCGGCCTTAAATGGGTGCCTTTGCGCTTCACCAGCACCACTTCGTGGCAGATTTCGAGCAGTTCGGGCGGGATGGGAGCGAATTCGTCGCAGAAAGCGATCAGGACCTGGTCATGATCGCGGGCGGCGCCCCGCATCAGGTTATACATTCGAACAGCACCGCCATGTGATAGAGGGAAAGGAAGATACGGGCTCGCGACGAGGACCAGGGGGCGCCCTTGTGTCCGCTCACGGCCGGGGAACCAGGCGGTCTCGCCGCCGCCGAGAGCGAGGGCGAGGCGTTCGTCCGCCGGCGATGCCGGGGGCGCTTCGACCCATTGAGGGGCGTCGAGGGCGGCGCGAAGGGCGGGCAGAGCCCATTCGGGGGGCGGTTCCTGGGCGGCGTGGTAGTTGAGGCGGAGCAGGGCGCGCTGCCAAAGTTCCTGAAACAAAGAGGGATCCGCGACGCTGCGGGCGAGGAAGCGAAGGTAGTTGGTCTCGACGGCAACGCGGATCTGATTGGGGGTGAAGTAGCGCCGGGTGGTGCTCTGGTGGTCGTGGATGACCTGGGCGGCGGCGACGAAGACGGTGGGCCAACCGCGGACCCAACCCCGCCAGCCGAGGTCGAGATCCTCGACGTAGGCGGGGGTGAAGCACTCGCCCATGCCACCGCAAGTCCTTAATTTTTCAGTGTCATAGAGTGAACAGCCGCCGCTGCCATAACTGACCGGGGTGTGATCTTCGCCCGCGACGGGGGTCTCGCACCAGACGGGGAATTCGGTGGGTTCGGGCGCGCGGCGGAGGACGGCTTTGCCGGTTTCCTCGCGGCGTTTGCCCTCGGGGAAGAAGATCTGGGCGGTGGCGCAAAACAGTGCGGGAATGCGCTGGAAGGCGTCCAAAAGGGCGCGAATGGCGCCGTTTTGGAGGGTCATATCGTTGTTCAGAAGCAACGTGTGGGCGAAACGGGCGCGGTGGATGCCGTGGTTGACGGCGGCGGCGAAGCTGAGAGGGGCGGGGGATTCGACGACTTCAACGGCGGGATGGGTGGCGTTGAGCCAGGCGGCGGTGCCGTCGGTGGAGCCGTTATCGACCACAACGATTTGATGAGGTATTTCCCGCAGGTTATTGATCAGAGAGGGGAAAAGCCGTTCAAGAAGGGGCTTGCCGTCGCGCGAAGGGATGACGACGGTGACGCCCGCGGGCAGAGGGGGGCCGGGCGGAGGCGGCGGGACGGGCGCGAGGGCCCGTTTGCGCTCGGCGGCGCGTTGTCCGGCGGCTAAACCCTTTCGATACAACAGCGGGCGGCGGAGCGAGCCGGGATGGAACAGGCGCCAGACCTGGGTATAGAGCCAGCCTCCAGGGCGGGTCTCCCAGCGATAGAGGTTCCCCGCGCGCCAGACGAGGTGGCGGAGGATGGCGAGGGCGGAACGGGGGTGGAGGGCGAAGTGGTCGAGGTTTTCGTTGAAGCAGAGGAGGCGGCGGGGGGCGGCGAGGAGGCCGATCCGGCGCATGGGCCAGAAGGGTTGGCGGGGTTGGAGGAGGATGGCGGCGTGGACGATCTGTTTGCCGCGGAGGGTGTCGAAGACGCGGTCGCGGTTCTGTTCGAAGGTTCTGCCGAGGCAGTAGGGGATCCAGCGGCCCTGGGGCGGGGCGAATTCGCTGACGACGTAGAGGGGCAGACCGGGGGCGATGGAGGAGAAGCGGTCGAGAAAGGTCTCGATCAGGTCCTCGGACCCGGAGGCGAAGGCGACGAGAATGGGTTCGGTGGCCAAGCGATCAGGTTAAACGAGAGTGGACGGGGGCGGGAGGGGGCGTCCGGCGAGGTGGTCCTGATAAAGGGCCAGGGCCTGGAGGCAAAAAGCGGTGGAGACGGGGTTGGCGAAGGGGGTGAATTCGCCGCTACGGCTGCCGAAGCAGAAGGAGCCATCGACGTGACGGGGGCCGGCGGTCTGGTAGCGGGCGGCCCAGGCGGCCTCTTCGGCGGCGCGGGCGGTATCGAGGGGGACGGCGCCGGCGTGGTGGGCCCAGAGGCGGACGCGGAGGATTTGGGCGGGGACGTCGGAGCGCTCGAACTCGGGGCGCCACTGGCGGAGGCGGTCGCCGGCGAGGGTGAGACCGGCGGCGAGGGCGGCGCGGATTTCGGGTACTTCGGCGCGGGCGAGGAGGGCTTCGAGGAAGTAGCCGTAGGCGTGGAGGCGGTCCATGGTGCGGGGGCCGGGTTCGCCGCCGGGGAAGGCGGCGTGGGTCTGGAGGGCGCGTTCGAGGGCGCGGTCGAAGTGGGGCCGCCAGGAGGGGTCGTTGGTGGCTTCGGCGAGTTCGAGCCAGGCGAGGGCGGCTTTGAGCTGGTAGCAGGCGGACTGGCGGCTCCAGCGGGCATCGCGGGGGCGGGGGGATTTGCGGGGGAGGTCGAGGATCGGGTGGATGTCCTCGGGGTTGACGAAATCGCGGAGCATGGACTGGCCGCAGGCGGTGGCGGTGTCGAGGAAGGCGGGATTGGCGGTGAGGCGCCAGCAGCGGAGGAGGGCGCGGGCGATGATGCCATTGTCGAAGAAGTAGGAGGCGTGTTCGGGGAGGTGGCCATCGGGGGCCCATTCGAAGGGCATGGCATCGAGGGCGGGGTTCCAGGCGTGGCGGCAGAGGAAGCGGGCGGAGTGGAGGGCGGCGTCGAGGGCGGCGGGGTTGGCGGTGCGCTGGTGGAGGTCGAGGAGGCTGCCGACGGCGTAGCCGGTGATTTCGGTGGAGATGCGGGCGTTTTCGGCGCGGTCGGAGAAGTGGTAGCGGGCGACGCCGCCGGAGGGTTCGATGATACCGGATTCGAGGAACCAGCGTTCACCCGCGGAAAGGAAGGCGGGGACGCCGAGGGAGGGCGAGGGGGCTGAAGTGGGCAAAGAGCGGTTCACCTTCTGGGCAGTGATCGAATCCAACAGTTTAGCAGGCGCGCGGGGGGTGGCGAGTGTCCGGTTCCGGGACGGGTGAATCCCGGAACGGACACTGGGGCGTGGCGGCGGCCCGGCGAGTGTATTGTTTATCAACAACTTGGGGGATGGCCGCGCAATTGCGGAGCTGAGCGGCATGCGCACGTTCCGATACGCGTTTCGCAGTCTGGCCCGGACACCGATGGTCAGTCTGGTGGTGATTTTGTCGCTGGCTTTGGGGATTGGGGCGAACACTGCGATCTTTTCGCTGTTCCACCAGGCGATTTTGAGGAGTCTGCCGGTGCAGAATCCGGAGGAGTTGGTGCTGCTGACGGCGCCGGCCGATTTCAAGGGCGGGCGGAGTTCGACGAACAACGGCGGGGGGATGGAGTACATCTTCAGTTACCCGATGTTGCGGGGACTGGAGGAGAGCCGCGACGGGGTGACGGGCGTGGCGGGGCACCGGAACTTCAATGCGAACCTGGCCTTTGACGGACGGACGCAAAGCGGCGAGGTGAACGCGGTTTCGGGCAGCTATTTCCGGCTGCTTGGCCTGACTCCGGAGTTTGGGCGTCTGCTGGACGAAGCGGATGACCGGGGGCCGGGACAGCCTGTGGCGGTTCTGGGGTACAGCTACTGGAAAGACAGGCTGGGCGGCAGCCTGGAGGTGTTGAACAAGCCGATCCGGGTGAACACGCAAGTGTTCACGATTGTGGGGGTGGCTCCGCGGGGATTCCGGGGGGTGTCACTGGGCGAAGAGCAGGATGTTTTCGTGCCGCTGGCGTTCAAGCCGGCGCTGACGCCGGGCTGGGATGGCCGGGAGAACTGGCAGGATTACTACCTGTACCTGTTTGCCCGCGTGGCGCCGGGCATGTCGCTGCAGCAGGCGCAAGACTCGCTGAATACGCGGTATTCGGGGCTGGCGGAAGCGCAGGCGGCGCAGATGACGGGCCGGAGCGCGGAATACCTGGAGCGGCACCGGAAGCAGCGGCTGACGTTGGTCCCCGGCGAGTTCGGGCACTCGGCTTTGCGCGAGGAACTGGAGACACCGCTGACGATTCTGCTCTTTTGCACGGGGCTGGTGCTGCTGATTGCGGCGGCGAACGCGGCAAATCTGATGCTGGCGCGGGCGGTGCAGCGGAGCCGGGATCTGTCGATCCGGAGCGCGCTGGGCGCATCGCGGGGCGACATTCTGCGGCACATGTTGTCGGAGGCGATGCTGTTGTCGCTGGGCGGGGGGCTGGCGGGGGTGCTGATGGGCGCGTGGGCGCTTGACGCCCTGGTGGCGATGACGTCGGATTCCGACGGCAGCAACGGGCTGTTCGCGGCGAGGCTGGATGGATCGATGCTCGGCTTCGGGCTTGGGCTGGCTCTGGTGACGGGGCTGGTGTTTGGCTTGTATCCGGCGTGGTCGGCGGCGCGGGCGTCGGTTTCCGGGACATTGAAGGAGGATTCGGGGCAGGCGTCGGCAAGCCGGGCGGGGGTCCGGTTGCGCCGGGCGCTGGTGACGGCGCAGATCGCGCTGTCGCTGCTGCTGCTGATTCCGATGGGTCTGTTTCTGAAGAGCCTGGTGAATCTGCTGCGGACAGAGGTCGGAATGAAGACCGAGAACGTGCTGACGTTCGAGATCTCGCCGGAGTTGAACGGTTACAGTTTTGAGCGGGCGCGGCGTTTCTTCGTGGAGGCGGAAGAGAAACTGGCGGCGGTGCCGGGGGTGCGCGTGGTGACGGCATCGGTGGTGCCCTTGCTGGGAGGCAGCAGTTGGGGGACGGACATTGACGTGGAGGGTTTTGCGAGCGGGCCGAACGTGGACAACAATTCGCGGCTGAACCACGTGGGCGCGGCGTTTTTCTCGAAGATGGGCGTGCCTCTGGTGAAAGGGCGCGAGTTCACGGAAGCGGACAACGAGGCGGCGCCGCCGGTGGCGATCGTCAATGAAGCGTGGGTGGACCATTTCGCGAAGGGGCGCGACCCGCTCGGGCTGCACTTTCAGACCGGCGGACCCGAGTCCCCGCAGATCACGGTGGTGGGCGTGGTGAAGAACGCGAAGTACAACCGGCTGAAAGACCCGCCGGCGCGGCTGTTTCATCAACCGTACACGCAGGCGGGCAATGTGGGACGGCTGACGTTCTACGTGCACAGCGCATTGCCCGCGGAGCAGACGTCCGCCGAACTGCGGCGGGTGCTGGCCGGGATGGCCCCGGACCTGCCGGTGGAGAACCTGCAGACATTCCAGGCGCGGATTCAGGACAATATCCGGGGCGAACGGATCATGCTGCAACTGGCTTCGGCGTTCGCGGTGCTGGCGACTCTGCTGGCGATGCTGGGGCTTTACGGGGTGGTGGCGTTCGGCGTGGCGCGGCGGACGCGCGAGATCGGCATCCGGATGGCGATGGGCGCGGGGACGGCCGCGATTCGCGGCCTGGTGTTCACGGAGGTGGGCGTGATTCTGGTGATTGGGGCGGTGTTCGGCGTGCCGGGGGCGCTGGCGCTGGCGCGTTTTGCCGAGAGCCAGTTGTATGGGGTCACCTCGCGGGATCCGGGGGTGATCGTGGGCGCGATCGTTTCGCTGATCGCCGCGGCGGCGCTGGCGGCGTGGCTGCCGGCGAGGCGGGCGGCGCGGGTGAATCCGATCGAGGCGTTGCGCTACGAGTAGCTAAGATGGGAGCGTGCTGACCGGCGCGTTGTGCCTCTTCGCGGTTGGCGTCTCGCTCGGCTGGCTCGGCGCGGGCGGGACGGCGATTGCACTGCCCGCGCTGGTGTATGTCGTCGGCATCGAGGCGCACAGGGCGGTGGCGCTCTCGCTGCTGCTGGTGGGCGGGGCGAGCGTGTTCGGGGTGGCGCTGCACGCGCGGAAAGGGTTGGTGAAGTGGCGCGCGGCACTGGCATTCGCGCCCGCGGGGATTCTGGGGGCAGTGGCGGGTTCGCGCGTGAGCTATTTATTGAGCGGGCGGGCGCTGCTGTTGTCGTTCAGTGCGCTGCTGGTGGTGATCGCGTGGCGGATCCTGAGCGAGCGGGGCGGGGAAGCACCGCCGCGGCGGCACTGGTGGGGGACGAGCGCCGCGGGTCTGGGGATCGGGTGGGTGGGGGGCATGCTAGGAGTGGGCGGGGGAGTTGTGGTCGTGCCCGCGCCGCTGTGGGGGGGGGGGGGGGGGGGCAGAGCCCCCCGCCCCCCCCCCCCCCCCCCCCCCCGGCGGGGGCCCCCCGCCGGTCGCGAGCACCA
>DNFG01000394.1:0-166 GCA_003487005.1 Bryobacterales bacterium | reverse complement strand
GACGAGCGCCGCGGGTCTGGGGATCGGGGTGGTGACGGGCATGCTAGGAGTGGGCGGGGGATTTGTGATCGTGCCCGCGCTGGTGTGGGGGGCGGGGTTGGCGTTTCGCGAGGCGGTGGCGACGTCCCTGGTGGTGATCGCGGCGAACTCGGCGGCGGCGTTCGCG
>DNFG01000289.1 GCA_003487005.1 Bryobacterales bacterium | reverse complement strand
CCAGGGCGCGCGCCACGAAGGCGCCTTCGTCGTTGTATCCTTGCCCGCTCACCTCAATCAGGACACCGTCCGGCAGCAGGATCCGCTTCACCGTCTGCTGGTTCACCGTCAACGTCCCCGTCTTGTCGCTCGCGATCGTCGTGCAACTCCCCAGACTCTCCACCGCCATCAACTTGCGCACCACCACATTCCGCGCCGCCATCCGCGAAGTCGCGATCGACAATGCCACAGTCATCGCCACCGGCAACCCTTCCGGAATCGCCGATACCGCCATGGCCACCATCAGCAGAAAGACACTGTGGAACAGGTCCGCCCCCGATACACCAGGCTTGAAGCCTTGGTAAAAGAGAAATGACCCCAACAGCGTAGCCACGGTCAGCACAATCACACTGATCTGCCGGGCGAACCGCTCCATCCGGATCAGCAGCGGCGGCTTCGCCCCCTCCGTCTCCGTGATTGAACTCGCAATCCGCCCCACCTCCGTCCGTAACCCCGTCGCCACCACATAGCCCGTGCCCCGGCCTGTGATCACCGTCGCCCCCGCAAACGCCATGTTCTTCCGGTCACTCACCGGAATCCCCTCGTCCACCGCCCCCAGTTTCTTCTCTACCGGCAGAGATTCCCCCGTCAAAAAGGACTCGTCGATCGTCAGCTTGTTCGCCTGCGTCAGCCGCACATCCGCCGGCACCTTGTCGCCCGACTCAAACAGCACAACGTCGCCCGGCACCAGGTCCTCCGCCGATATCATCGACTGCCGCCCCCCGCGCTTCACTTTCGCCTTGATCTTTAACAGCACCTGCAAGGCATGCGCCTTCTGCTCTGCCCGCCACTCTTGGTATGTCCCGATCAATGCATTCAGCGTCACCACCGCGAAGATGAAGATCGCGTCCTTCAGGTCATCCATCACCACCGCGATCACACCCGCAATCAGCAAAATATAGATCAGCGGATTCGCGAACTGATGCAGGATGATCTTGAACAGCGTTGGCGGCTCCGGCGCCGGCAGCATGTTCCTGCCAAACTCGACCAATCGCTCCTCCACCGCCGCCGCGTTGAGTCCATCCGGTTCCGCTACCAGAATCTTCGACACATCCTCCAGCGCCAGACTGTGCCACGCAATCGGCGCGCCCCCTCTGCCCTGTTCGTGTGTCTGGATGTTCTTTTTGATGGTTGGTGTCATGTCTGAGCCGCTCACAAAACCCGAATCTCCGATATGGAAAGTGAATACACCCTCCTCCGGCAATCTTTGATCGGGGTTGCGCGATTCGAGAATCGCAGGAGACTTCCGGCGGGGTGGCTCGAGCTTCGAACCTCGCCGTTTCTGGAAAGAGCCAATGAATGAACTAATCCCATTCTACCATTCCCAGGTTGGCTGATCGTGCAAAAAACAGACAGGAATATCCGAATCCATTTCTTCCGATCTCTCCACGGCTGTGTCACCCTGAAAGCACGTGCTCCTCGCCCCTGTCATCCCCGATTTCGACTCCCTCCTGGCTCGCGTCCTCGACGACCGCCCCCACAAAGCCAGTTCCATTCACGGCCCCGACCATTGGCGCCGCGTCGCCGAAGGCGGTCTTCTCATCTGTGAACAGACCCCCTCCGCCAACCCCCTACTCGTCTTCCTCTTCGCCCTCTTCCACGACTGCCGCCGCGAGAACGACGGCGGCGACCGCCATCACGGCCCCCGCGCCGCCAGTTACGCCCGCTCCCTCAACGGGTCCCTCCTCCTCCTTCCCGACCCCGCCCTCGATGCCCTCGCCGAAGCCTGCCACGGCCACACGCGCGGCCTCGTCCACCCCGATCCCACCATCGGCGCCTGCTGGGATGCCGACCGCCTCGACCTCTGGCGCGCACGCATTACCCCACACCCCCGCTTCTTCTCCACCGAAGCCGCCCGCCACCCCGGTCTCCTCCACCGCTTCCGCTATCAACCCGAAGCCCCCTCCTGGCCCGAGCTCGCCGTCCATACCGCCACCCTCCTCCCCTGAACGTGGGATAATTAGAAGTCCCCCCGCCCCATCGCACTCAAAATATGTCGCTACAGAACCTCCGCAACATCGCCATCATTGCGCACGTCGATCATGGCAAAACCACCCTCGTTGACGCCATGTTCCGCCAGTCCGGCATCTTCCGCTCCAATGAGCACATCGAAGACCGCGTCATGGACTCCAACGAACTCGAACGCGAACGCGGCATCACCATCCTCTCCAAAACCACCGGCGTCCGTTACCACGACCACAAAATCAACATCGTCGATACCCCCGGCCACTCCGACTTCGGCGGCGAAGTCGAACGCGCCCTCAAACTCGTCGACGGCGTCATGCTCCTCGTCGATTCCTCCGAAGGTCCCCTCCCCCAGACCCGCTACGTCCTCTCCAAAGCCCTAGAAGCCCGCCTCCCCCAGATCATCGTCATCAACAAGATCGACCGCCCCGATGCCCGCATCCAGGAGGTCCTTAACGAAATCTACGACCTCTTCATCGACCTCGACGCTACCGAGGAGCAACTCGACTTCCCCGTCATCTACGCCGTCGCCCGCGACGGCATCGCCCAACTCGAACCCGAAGGCCGCGGCGAAAACCTCGAACCGCTCTTCGAGGCCATCCTCAAATACATCCCCGCCCCCAAAGGCGACCCCGAAGCCCCCCTCCAGTTCCAGGTCGGCAACCTCGATTACTCCGACTACCTCGGCCGCCTCGCCATCGGCCGCGTCTTCCAGGGCACCCTCAAACTGAACGACGACGTCTCCATCTGTAAACTGGATGGCTCCATCCAGAAAACCCGCATCACCAAAATGTACTCCTTCGAGGGCCTCAAACGCGTCGACGAGACCCTCGCCCGCCCCGGCGACATCCTCGCTATTGCCGGCGTTGAAGGCATCACCATCGGCGAAACCGTCTCCTCCCCGGAAACTCCCAGGCCGATGCCCAAGATCCAGATCGACGAGCCCACCATCGGCATGACGTTCACCATCAATACGTCGCCGTTCGCCGGCCGCGAGGGCCAGTACGTCACCTCCCGCAACCTCCGCGACCGCCTGATGAAGGAACTCCTCACCAACGTCAGCCTCCGCGTCGAGGAAACCGGCTCCCCCGACGCCTTCCAGGTCCTCGGCCGCGGCGAACTCCAACTCGCCATCCTCATCGAAATGATGCGCCGCGAAGGCTTCGAACTGATGGTCGGCAAGCCCCAAATCTTGACCAAAACCATCGACGGCTCCCTCAAGGAACCCCTCGAACTCCTCGTCGTTGACGTCCCCGACGCCTACACCGGCGTCGTCATCGAAAAAATGGGCATGCGCAAGGGCAAAATGTCCAAAATGGTCAACCATGGCTCCGGGCGCGTCCGCCTCGAATTCATGGTCCCCTCCCGCGGCCTCATCGGCCTCCGCTCCGAAATGCTCACCGATACCAAGGGCACCGCCATCATGAACTCCCTCTTCCAGGGCTACATCGACTGGCAGGGCGATATCCCCATGCGCCTCACCGGCGCCCTCGTCGCCGACCGCCCCGGCACCGCCACCGCCTACGCCATCTTCAATCTCCAGGAACGTGGAGAAATCTTCATCTCCCCCGGCGCGGAAGTCTACGAAGGCATGCTCATCGGCGAAAATGCCCGCCCCGACGACCTCAACGTCAACATCATCAAGGAAAAGAAACTCACCAACATGCGCGCCTCCTCCGCCGACGAAGCCATCCGCCTCGTCCCCCCGCGCATCCTCAACCTCGAACAGGCTATCGAATTCATCAATGAAGACGAATTCGTCGAAGTCACACCCTCCTCCATCCGCCTCCGGAAGAAGATTCTGAAGGCAAATCAGCGGTAGCCCCAGCGAATCCCGAAACTTCGCGCGGCCCTCGCGAATCCGTGCTATAAAGAGACAGACTCAACGAGGGATGGCTGCCATTATGACTTTGCATACTCTTCTGCGGACCTGCGCAATCTCTGCTTTCGCCACTCTGGCGCTCACCGCCGGCGAAAGCGGCCTCCGCGGCCCGGTCTCCGGGCTGATTGTCGACTCTGAGTCCGGCTCTATCCGCCCCATCCTTGGTTCTGCCGGCGCCGCCTACGCCGGCGCCGCCGCCGTCCGCGGCGCTGACGCCCTCTTCGCCTCCCCCGACGGCGAACGCGCCCTCGTCGCCGCCGAAGGTTCCCTCTTCCTCGTCCATCGCCTCGCCGACCGCGCCCCCGTCTGGCTTCCCCTCCGCGACGACGCCTCCAGCCTCGGCCTCGCCGTCTTTTCCGCCGATAGTGCCGCCGTTGCCCTCCACGATGCCGCCCACCACCGCCTCGAACTCTGGTCCGGCCTCCGCGATCAACCTGC
>DNFG01000515.1:447-2916 GCA_003487005.1 Bryobacterales bacterium | reverse complement strand
AACTGCACATGATCCAGGAGATCGGCTACGAAAACTACCTTGCGCAGCAGATCAAGGAAGAGAAGTAGGCGATTTTCGCTGACAAGTGAACACAAAGAGGGCCCGGAAGCACTCTTCCGGGCCCTTTTTGTGGCGCTACTCGATCCGCAGCGGCCCAAACACAGGGCACGGCATGTTCGCCGCATCGGACAGGTTCACATACGGGTCCTTCCCGTAGCCGTAATGCACCGCCGCCCCTTCCGGCAATTTGCCGCCGAACAGCAGTTCCACGGTGTTCGCTGACCCTGCCAGCACGCGCTGACGGAAGATCAGGGGCACCGGCTTCCCCTCCGCGTTGTGAATCGTAAACCCGTTCAAGCGCCCTTCATGCCGTAGGTGATGGTTCACGGACGAGAACTCCACCAGCACGCGATTGCCCTCCAACCGCGCTCGCACCGGCCTCGGTCCCCGCTCCACCTTGCCCTCCGCCAGGTTGGCCAACCGCGCCGCCAGTGCCGGAAAAGCATCCGTCCCCACGTGAATCCCGTCATCCAGTTCCAGGTCGATCGCCGTCGTCATTCCTACGTTCCGGAACAGCGTCTCCACCCGCCTTTGGGCGTCCTGCACCAGGTGCCATTCGGCGATGTTGGCATCGTTCACGTGCCGCCCGATCTGGACGTAATAAAACGGCAGGTCCGGCTGCTGAAAGTCCACCCGGATCGCCTCGATCAGCGATTGAAACTTCGCCGCGAACACCGGTGACGCCTTCGGATTGGCGTCGGATTCACCCTGATACCACAGCACTCCCGCGATTCGCCCGCCTGTGGCGCGGAAGCGCCGCAGCATGCCCCCGTAGAGCGATGCGCCACCCTGCTCCTTCAACGACGGTGACCACTGATCCATCGAAGTGCCCCCGTGCGCGCTCGGAATCAGGCCCACCGGCACTCCTGTGCGCCTTACCATTTCCAAAGCGAACGGCAATCCCACGCCCGCGCCCTTCACGCGCGATGCAATCGATTTGCGCAGCGCTTCGCCCGAAAGCGGCGTCTTCGGTTCGCCTGGGTTCGTTCTCCAATGGAACGAATCCACCGCGTCCTGCAACCGGTGCAGCGGTTCCTCGGCCGGCACCCACTGATCCGCCATGTTGAAGCTGTAGACCAGCGCCGATGGCGCCGGCAGATCCTTCAGATTGCCAACTCCCTGCATGTTCGACTGACCGGCCAGCATCCACAGGTCTCCAACGAGCAACGGCTCCACCGAGCGAATGCCTGCTGCCCCGGTCACCCGCAATTCCACCCGGTACGGCCCTCCCACCGGGACCCTTGAGATTTCGGCCCGCCACTGCTCCCCACTGACCTGGCCTGCCTGCCGCCAGTCAAAGCCCTCGACCACCAACCCCGCTCTTAGCAGACGCGCCTCCACCGGACGGCCGGCAAGCTGTTTGGCGGCCGGGCCCTCCAACCGGAAGACCCCGCGGTTCTCCGTGTCCCGCTGCACCAGTTGGTAGGGGACAACCCCGCCCGTGATCTCGAATGTCTGTGCCGTGGCAACCGCCGCGACGAAGGTCAGTAAAGTTAGATACGCCTTTTGCATGGCCGAGCCATTATAATGCAACCATGCCGTCCGCTCTGCCCCCCCGCCGCGCCTTCCTCCGCGCCGCCGCACAGGCCGCCACTGTCTGGACCGCCTCCAGCTACAGCCGGGTCCTCGGCGCCAACGAGAAGATCAACCTCGGTCTCATCGGCGCCGGCGAACGCGGCCGCGGAGTCATGGGCAGCTTCATCAAGTCCGGCGGCGTCAACGTCACCGCCGTCTGCGACGTCTACGCACAGATGATCGACCGCGCCCAGAAGGCCGCTCCCAATGCCAAGGGCTTCGCCGACTACCGCAAATTGCTCGAGCAGAAGGACGTTGACGCCGTCCTCATCGGCACCCCCGACCACTGGCACGCCACCAATGCCATCGACGCCCTGAACGCAGGCAAGGACGTCTATGTCGAAAAGCCCCTCACCCGCACCATCGAGGAAGGCCCTCTGATCGTCAAGGCCGCCCGCGTCAACGAACGCATCTGCCAGGTTGGGCTCCAGCAGCGCTCCGGCGCCCACTACATCGAGGCCAAGCAGAAATACTTCGATTCCAACGCCCTCGGCCGGATCACCCTCGTCCGCACCTGGTGGCACGGTAACACGTACCACCTCCGCAAAGCTCCCGAGTCGCTCCAGACCCGCCCCTCCAACCTCGATTGGGCCCGCTTTCTTGGCCCCGTCAGATGGCGCGACTGGGATCCCCAACAGTTCTGGAACTGGCGAGCGTACCTCGACTTCGGCGGCGGTCAGGTCACCGACCTGTTCACCCACTGGATCGATGTCGTCCACATGTTCATGGGTCGCGATATCCCCACTTCCGGCGTCGCCGCCGGTGGCGTCTATCACTACAAGGACGGCCGCACCGCTCCCGACACCATCAACGTCCTCAGATCGGAAGAGCGTC